>JASFEL010000052.1:0-6566 GCA_050124855.1 Candidatus Thorarchaeota archaeon
CTACAATGGACATGTCAACAACTCCAAAGTGGTGGCTGTTCCTCCCTTGTTAAGCTCTTCTGTTGGGCGCCTAATTTCAGTATGACCTGGCATCTCTCAGTAGCCTTAAGTATCGCACCGACCCGCTTCGGGCAGCAGTTAGTGTTACCTGGGAAATACATCAGCTGATATGTTTGCTATCTAACAGCTGACGTGATGACCATTTAAGTTGGGAGTCTATAAACATGACCCGATACGTCAAGGTCGCCCTGATGGGCTCTGGTTACGCGGGTAAATCCACCCTAATCAAGCTTCTAACTGATAGCAAAAAGAAGCTGCAGGTGAATTATCAGCCTACAGCAGGGATGGACTGCGGAACTATTACTCTTGACAGCACTACCAAGGTCTCATTAGTCGAGATGGGTGGCCAGTCTCATTTCGAGTTCATGTGGGCTGATTTGATGAGGGGTAGCAAAATGGTAGTTTTGGTCACTGAAAGCAATCCTAAGGCTGTTCTCAAAACCCGTCAACTTCTCCATAAATACAAGGACAAGTTCAATGGAGCTCGAGTGATTGCGATAGCCAATAAGCAGGATGTTGAAGGGTCCATGAAGCCTGAGTCCGTACAGGATTTACTTGGAGTCCCAACCTATGGGATGGTGGCGATTGATCCTAAGCAACGCCTTCATGGTTACAAACTAATAGTCAATGGTCTAAGAGACCTGCTTCGTGTAGCTGCATAGATTCTTCTGAGTTTTTTGAGTGTTTTAACGCTCTGGGATTGAAGTCCTAAGGTAATGCTTTTATACAGACCATTGTGTGATGAAATCGCCCAGGGCACGGGCGAGAGAGCTATCAGGCATTGCCTTGTAGCGAGTCCGTCCGGGATAATGTGTTTTGGGTGAACACCTCCACGGTCAGGTGAGCCAATGGATATAATGATCATACACCGGCAAGATGATGTTCTTCACTTTCTTGTGGAAGGTATCGATGTTGCCTTTGCAAACGCACTTCGGAGAACTATCCTTACCCGCGTGCCTGCAATGGCAATTGATGAGGTGCTTGTGCTTGAGAATACCAGTGTCATGTACGATGAAATTCTCGCTCACAGGCTTGGTCTAATACCTCTAATCACTGATTTAGAGAGCTATAATCTCCCTCAGGATTGTGACTGTGAGGGAAAGGGTTGTAGTCTATGCCAGTGCACACTCACCCTCGAGAAGGAGTCCGGTAGCGAAGAGGTAGTTGTTTACTCGGGCGATCTTGTGTCTCAAGATCCCAAAGTGAACCCGTCGACTGGAGAAGTACCACTTGTCAAGCTCGCACCGAACCAAAGGCTCATTATCGAGGCGTATGCACGTCTGGGAACCGGTCTTGAGAATGCTAAGTTTCAGCCAGTTTCCACTGTGGCATACAAGTACGTACCCATAGTTGAAGTTGACAAGGACAAATGCACAAAGTGTGAGGCATGTGTGGAGGTCTGCCCGAAGAAGATTTTCTTAATCGACAAGGACACACTAGCGACTCAGAACACCTTGGACTGTACCATGTGTGAGTTATGTGTTCAGGAATGCGAACCAGGGGCAATCACGATAGGGTCTAAGAACGACGCCTTTCTTTTCAAAGTCGAGTCAACTGGTGCGCTAGCTCCAGAGGCAATCGTGGAGAAGGCAGCAGACACACTGAAGAAAAGAATCAGAGTTTCTCTCGACTATGTTGGCAAACTATGAGGTGAATTAAATTGGTAAAATCAGGACCAACTGACCCCAATACTCGTGCACTCATTAATGCACTGAGAAAGACATCTACCAAACACAATGCAAAGGTCTGGAAGCGGGTCGCAGAGCTAGTGTCACGCCCTGCCAGAAAACGAGCTACAGTCAATATTGGAAAAATAGGACGATACACACAGGCTGGAGATGTAGTCGTAATCCCAGGAAAGGTCTTGGGCTCCGGCAGCTTACCCCACAAGGTGACAGTGGCAGCACTGAACGCCTCTGCCTCAGCCCGATCAGTAATTGTTGGCGCAGGAGGCTCATTAATCACTATTGATGAACTGCTGACCAAAGTCCCAAAGGGGAAGGGAGTGACAATTATCGTTTAGGTGGTTTCAATGAGCGAGAAAGAAGTAAAAGTCTACGATGCCGAGAATATGGTCATTGGAAGATTAGCCTCCAAGGTAGCAAAGGCTGCACTCCTCGGTGATAGAGTTGCTATTGTGAACGCGGAGAAAGCTATAATCACTGGTGACAAGTATACGGTCATTGAAGCCTACAAAGAGAAGTTCAATATTCGTACTTCCTATAATCCACGAAAGGGACCATTCCATCATCGTCGTCCAGACAAGATGGTCCGGAGGATAATTCGAGGCATGCTACCATGGCCAACCCCTCGCGGAAAAGCGGCCTACAAGAGAGTGCAATGTTTCATTGGTATACCGGAGAAGTATGCGGAGTCAGAGAAGATTGTACTCGAAGGTTCCCAGTACAAGAGCCTTCGGCAGAAATACATCACGATACAAAACCTGAGCTATGAGCTCGGATGGAGAAACCCGGAGGTTGTATGAAATGGCAATTAGAGTGGTCGTTTCAACTGGAAAGAGGAAGACGTCGCTGGCAAAGGCTACCATCAAGAATGGTAATGGGCGGATTAGAATTAATGGAAGACCTCTTGAGATACACCAGCCCGAAGTTGCAAAGATGAGGATTATGGAACCCCTTATTCTCTTTGGTGATGGTTGGACGAAATATGACATCAGAGTGCGTGTTCGTGGTGGAGGTGTCATGAGTCAAGCTGATGCGATACGAATGTCTATTGCGACTGGTCTGTTCCGCATGAGCCAGGACTATGAAGCACGTTCTCGAATGCTGGAACATGACAGGACTATGCTAGTAGGCGATCCCCGACGCACAGAGCCAAAGAAGTTTGGTGGGCCTTCAGCACGCTCCCGATATCAGAAGTCTTACAGGTGAGGCATGAATATGATAATCCCAATACGCTGTTTTACGTGTGGAAAATTAGTAGCTGACAAGTATGAGAAGTTCAAGCGGCAAGTTCGTCAAGGAGAAGACCCAGCAGTAGTCCTAGATGACTTGGGTCTTCACAGGTATTGCTGCAGGAGAATGTTGTTGTCGCATATCGATATAATTGACAGTTTCATGGCTTTTGCTACAACTGAAGTTGTGGAGGGTAAATAGAGATGAGTGAAACAGAGATTCCAGAGGCTGAGCTACTGACTCCAATGGACAAGTACTTGGCTGCAGGTTGTCACATTGGAACCCAAGTTAAGACCCAAGACATGGATCCCTTTGTATATCGACAGCGTCCAATCGGACTCTACGTCCTAGATGTTAGGAAGACTGATGACCGAATCAGAACCGCGGGCAAGTTCATCGCACGCTTTGATGCCTCAAAGATAGTGGTGGTATCTGGTCGTGTTTATGGAAAACGTCCAGTAGAGACCTTTGCTTATTACATTGGGGCAAATGCCTTCACTGAACGCTTTGTGCCAGGTACCCTCACAAATCCCAACATCGCTGGTCCAAGGGTCTATGTAGAGCCTGAACTCGTCATTCTCACAGATCCTCGTACTGACCAACAGGCCCTTTCTGAGGCCGCAAGGATTGGCGTCCCCGTAATAGCACTGTGTGACACTGACAATCAAACAACCAATGTAGACCTCGTGATTCCTTCGAACAACAGAGGTCGTAAAGCACTGGCGCTTGTCTATTTCTTACTCACACGACAGGTGTTGCGAGAACGCGGCACACTCACAGAAGAGGAAGAAACCGCCTTCACAGCTGAGGATTTCGAACCTCAGGTGCAACGTTTCTAGGACTCATGAATGGAGACGATGCCGCGGTCGGCGTCGACCTCCACTCTTTGTCCTGTCTTTATCTTTTCAATCTCAATATTGTCCACGGTTGGTATCTCTGAAATTATACTACCCACAGCGATGACCGGATCGGTTTCTTTGTTAATTATTGCTGCAGGGGCTTTCTCTGCTTTCTTCAATGCATACAAGACGTATGAACCAACAGTCGAACCCTTACCACTCGGCATGACCAAGATCTTTCCAGCCACTGACTTACCTTCCAACGGATGGTCCTTTTCTACAACTTCGCCTGTTTCCGGATCAACGCCTCCGTAGAAGCTAATATCAACAGTTGTCACTAACGCGTCGCCTTCAGCTTTGCCCTTGTAGATCTTGCGTCCTTGAAACTCTGTCATGCAAGCGCCTCCTTGATACATTCATCCACAGTTCGAATCTTTATATCGAACTTGTTCTTTCCTCTTGCGTAGTAACATGCCTTTGCAGAGTCAGTCATAAGTCCCTTGAAACGTCCTTTAAGCGGAGCCACCGCGCAACAGGCATCACTCACCAGATATGCTCCTGCTTTCTCTATCTTGTCATAATACCCCATCTTGATTGCAATATCTTTCGTTGGCTTTGCCGTAGTAATCCAGACTGTCTTTCCATCAGCCACTTTCTTTCCATCAAGCATCTCAGCAATCCTTGCAATATCGCTTATACTCGCATGTGGACAGCCTACACTGATGAAGTCAATTTCTGCAGCTTCATCATCAAGGTCCTGTCGTGCCTTCTCGAGGTCCTGCTGAGTCACAGTTTCAGAAAGCTCCGGTATAGATGTACGATTTGGAGTAATTCCCTCCATATGGAATAGCGCGACTCCGCCATAGGTAGCCACCGAGGCACAGAACGACCTCAACTGGTCAGTTGTTGCATGAGAGATACCAGTGATGTAGGGAATCTTCTTACCAGTCCTATCGCCTATCACCTTTCCAAGTAGACCGAAATCGTCTGTGGTCTTCAATTCAGGCTCGACCGCGTACCTCACCTGTGCTATCCGATTCTTTTCAAGATGAAACCCGTATTCTGCAGTTTTCCCTGTCAATGAAGAGGCCAAGGCACTAGGTCCACCTTCTCTGTTTGTAAGGGCACCAATGACAGAGTTGGCAAAACATACCGCTGAAGACTCCGCCCATGCGATGTGCTCACCATAGTGAGGTAGATTGCCGATGAGATATGGAGTACATGTACAAGTGGTCACCACTCCCATCTTGGAGAACGCATCGACTACTCTTTGCTGATTCTCAGCAAACTCCTCACTGATACCATGCTTCTTCCATTCCAGCATATCCATTCCAGCTGGATTTAGTGTGGTCAAGACACGAGTATGACCATCTTCGGCCATTTCAGAGAGGTACTCCAGCCCAGCCTCCCCAAGATTGTGATATGAAACGCCTGCTATCTGAACGCTTATGACAGGTATCAACCGTTCAGCTCCGTAAATCTCTCCCAAAGTTGTGATTATCTCCATTGCTTTCTGGGCTGCCTTTCCATGCTTTCCATCAAGCATGTCCATCTCATCATCTGTGAGTTTCAGTCCCATTTCAGTCACCCAAGAACCTCTTCAAATCTACATCTGGAAACTCAGCTTTGTCAAAGCTCTTTCCCTTGGTATCCATTGTCTTAGTGCAGTCAAAGCCAATCTTGGTGGTCAATTTTGTACCTGGCTCTGCACTCGGATCTAACGAGCTCCCTGGTTCAGGGTCTTTAATCAGTAAATCCACATCGCCTTGGAACCTAGTTGCCATGGCCCATTCCCGCTCCTGCTCGTTGTAGATGTCTATATCCTCATCATAGACCCAGACATGTTTGGCACTCTTATGCCCTTCAAATGCTCCCTCAATTGCCTTTAACCCGTCATCATCATGTTTCTTCTTCACCTGAACGGCAATATGGAGCCAACTCGATCCTCCTGGAGTGATGTTGACATCAAGGACATTGACACCCTTCTCCTTGACACTCCTAAATACAGTGGGCTCTCTGGGCATCCCCATCAGCACCTTATGCTCAGAGCGACCTGGCAACAGACCTTGCCATATGGCGTTCTTGCGGTATGTTATCTTCTTGACTTCAAAGATGGGTTCTTGGCGGACTACATCCACAGTTTCAGTCAAATCAATGAAGGGTCCTTCATCGTGTTTCTCTTCTAATACAACCCTTCCTTCAAAGACGAACTCGGAATCTGCAGGTATCATCAGGTCGACAGTCTTCGCCCTCGTGACATTGATCGGCTTGAGTGCATTGGCAATCTCCAGCTCATTAACTCCAGTTTCTACTGAAGTAGCGGCAGCCACAAGCACCTCTGCAGTATTTCCAATACAGTATGCCACATCTATTTCGCCATTTCGTTCAAGAAACCTGTGAAAATCACGACCCCGCACCACTCTTGTGACCATCTTGTCTTTGCCTATTTGCATTGCACGATGGAAGTCTAGATTCTGTCCATACTCAGAATCCTTTGCCACAACCACTCCAGAGGAAATGTATGGCCCACCATCGACCTCATTATGCATAAGAATTGGATACTTGTCAAGATCAACCCCATCAGCCACAACTTCCTGACAAGCTGCTTTTTCTGTCACATCTGGAGGGCTACGATTCTCAATTGCAGAGGCAAGAGTGGGGATTAGCTCGCGTGTCTCTATTCCGAAATAATCTGCAATCTGCCCCTTTGTGCAGAAGAGGTTTCCAGCGACTCTGAAATCAACCTCCTTCA
>JASFEL010000053.1:0-6561 GCA_050124855.1 Candidatus Thorarchaeota archaeon
GTTCGAAGAACCCTATCTTCATAGTCAGACTCTTGGCTTCAATACTGGCCTTGGCAAGTAGCATTGGAATTGTATCCACAGTGGGATACCCCGCGTTTATTGAGAGGTTGACTGCGTAGTGATGTCCTGCTATGACCTGTCCTAGCAAATCACCTAGGTCAATCTCAAGACTGTCACCAATCAATACCGAACCATCAGCGTATGCTGCTATTAGCTTCAGTTGGAGTTCCATTGGTTCGATTCCCAGTCTTGCTAACATCAGCGCCATGGCGTTTGAGATCACGTCTCCAGACTTGACGGCAACGGTATCATCAGTGACGTGAATGACACCTCCTTTTACACGAGCTGGAATCTTCAATGCCGCTAGTTCACTGATGAATGGACCCGGAGCAACACCAGTGTTCATCGCAGGAACGATGATGTCTTTTTGCGCAGTCTGGCCACCCTTTGCTGGGGCAGCGGCCTTGTTTTCACTCAGAAACTTTGTCAGAACGAACGGATCCTGATTGCTGAACATAAAGGCCACTGGACCCGTAACATGTTCAACTAGGTCCTTGATTCCTTTCTTCTTAGCTGCTTCAAGAGCTCTAATCATCAACGTGTTCCGTGCCATCATCATAGTAGCAGAACCTCTCAAGCTCTCTCGGATTCCCGAAAGCTGCTTTGCTCCGACGCCCTCCACGTTCACAAGACCGATCATCTCACTTCCGTCAATTCGGGCGGCGAGATCGGCTACTTTTTCAAGTTTCCATTGTGGAATTGTCTTCTCGTAAACTGACATCTCAATCACCTCTCGATTGGCACATCGACCATTGGTCCCATTGTGCTCTTGACGAGCACTCTGCCAACACGGTCTAGGAATCCCTTGCTCTCCACGAAGTTTAGGACTGCTGCAATGTTGTCAGCAATTTCCTTGTCAGCCATCTTCACGTGGCCAACCTTGACGTGGAATGTTGGTGTGTTCCTCATCCTTACTCGGACAGTTCGTTGATACTGATCTACCACAGGACCAAGTTCTGCTTGAGGGGGGAACGGTCTTGGCATCTTTCCTCTGGGTCCTAAAGCTTGTCCTAGGTATCGACCCACGAGGGGCATTGCATCTACTGCTGCTATGAAGAAATCAAAGCCTTTTGCTAAGGCCTTTCTCTCCTTCTTTTCATCGCCAAGCTTTGGAATCTCGTCTTTTGACACCACCCTCTGAACTCCAGCTGCTAGAGCCTTTTCAGCAAACTCGCCATCTCCAAAGGCGCAGACCTTTGCAGGAGGAAACATCGCATTTGGAAGGACAACCTCTTGATTGAAACGATTCTCAGGTTTAGTAACGTCAAGTTCCTTCTTCCTGAAGTTGACAGCAACGTCAAAGCTTTGCTTGAACTTCCTTTTCTTCTTAGTACCCAGTTTCCTTGCCTCAGAAACGGCTGCCTCGATGGGTTCAACTTTGACCGACATCTATCAGCCCTCCCTGAGCGGCTCGTCTAACTGACTATCCCAGACACCATCTCTGACATCTTGCTGGAACTCTTTAGCTGTCTTCCCTTCTATCGTCACACCCATTGAAACACAGGTTCCTGATACAATCAGAGCAGCGCTCTTCATGCTGAGTGCCGATAAGTCACTTGCTTTCCCTTTTGCAATTGACTTGACTTGGTCAATAGTTATATTTCCGATGATGTTTGTGTTTGGCTCTCCCGAACCCTTTGCTTGACCAATCTCTTTCAAGATCAGTGCGCTGGTTGGTGGAGTTCCCACATCAACGGTAAAGCTCTTGTCATTTGGGTTGACTGTAATCTTAACTGGTACCTTAAGTCCAGCAAATGCCTGAGTGACCTCATTGATTTTAGTAACAACCTGGAATATATTGACTCCAGTTGGTCCTAATGCTGGTCCAATGGGTGGCCCTCCAGAGGCCTTGCCACCTTCTACCATCGCATCGACTATAATTGGCTTAGTTTCGCTCAATTTTTCACAACTCCTGATGCAGTAACCTCGATGTGTCCTTGGACACCCCGATTATGGTCGACCTAATGGCACAAGTAGCACTCTGTCCAATTCGGTCTACTGCATTCATTGTCACTTTCTTCACCCCAGACATGACGTCTTGCGTCTATGTCCAATTAAGGAGATGATTCGACCGCACATCTAGAATGTTTTAAGCGTTTTGGAGTGGCTGAACGGTTCTAAGTCAGTCGTGAGCCCAGAATGAGTCATCATCTAACTCATCATCTTCATCTGTCAGATCATCAGTGTCAGCGGTGACCTCAGCCTCTTCACGATGTGCTTTCTCAACTATTTTGGCAAAGTCTGCGTGGACACGTATCGGGATTGTATGTGGACTGTCCAGAAGCTCTAGAATGAGTTCTTCCTTTGCAGCGTCGACTCGTGCAACCTTGGCTCGTTCTCCTTTGAATGGCCCAGATATAATCTCTACAACATCTCCGGTCGAAATGCCCTCTGCTGCAGGTTTGGGCACCAAGAACTTGTCAATCTCTTCGAAGCTCACCTTACCACCCACGCGACCTCGCACATGGGGTACGCCAGAGATTGCTATCTCCACATCTCTGAACTCAAGGGTTTCAAGAAACACATAACCCCGAAGGGTCTCAGGAACAAGAATCGCTTTCACGCGTCCTAGAAGCTGGTTAGTCGAAACAAGTTTGGGCTCTCCTTTCTTCTTCTTTTTCTTCTTGCAGCTGGTCATATGTTCTAAGGTGGCCTCCTTAGAAGAAAACTCCTCAGAGCAAAAGGGGCACTCCCAGACATCTGTTTCACCAATGACTGCTGTGGTGATGAGATCTGTGACTCCCTTTTCCTGGCCAATTGTCGTCCTTACCGCATAAATACTGCTTCTTGTTTCCAAATGAAAGCCCCCAGAATCCTAGTCTTAGATGAGGCCTACCAGTGATGGCAATACGCTCTCTGTACCCCACTCGCTTGTGATGGTGACCATGAAAATTTGGACTATGAAGCTGAGCAATCCAACTAAGACCATTGCGAGTACTGTGATCTTCGTACTGGTCCAAAGCTCGGTTCTAGATGGCTTTGTGGCAAGTTTGAGGATGCGTCTGCTCTCTTGAATGAATTCACTGATGCCCAAATATCTTCACATCCTGGTGTCAGAATCCCTTAGATGTAGGATTCGACTGCTCTCAGTCTGGGTTTTCTTTTAACACTTCCTGATTGTCCAAGTCGGGTTCATTCAACCTCTGTAGTCCCAGGTCTGTCTTTAGGTCATCTGCTAACGGCATAACTCTCTCCGTCTTATCGAAAACGTATGGAGAGCTCACACCAGAGGCAATAATTGTAACGCGAATCCGATCTTCAAGTTCTGGAGAGATCAATGCTCCATAGATGATTTCTACTCCCGGATTCACTTGTTCAGTCACCAGTTCTACAACCCGTTTTGCCTCAGCTAATTGAAGGTCAGTGCTGCCGCTAACGTTGACTAGGATGTTACGCGCATTTTCAATTGAAACCTCAATCAGTGGGTTCCTCAGAGCATTGATTACGGCTTCCTCAGCTCTGTCTTCTCCTTCTCCCTCGCCAAGTGCGATGATTGACACACCACCATTCTTCATTGTAGTTCGAACATCAGCGAAGTCCAGATTCACTAGTCCTGGCTTCGAAATCAATTCCGCTATACCCTTTACTGCTCTCACCAAGACTTCATCAGCCACCATGAAAGCCTCAGGCATAGATAGGTCTGGTGCAATCTCTAGGAGTTTTTCATTGGGTATGGCAATTAGTGTATCAACATGCTCCATTATTGCATTGAGACCACGCTGAGCATTTCGCCTTCTTGTGTCTCCTTCCACCTCAAAAGGCAGACACACAATGGCAACTGTCAAAGCGCCATTCTCTTTTGCAGCCTTGGCAACCAGCGGTGCTGCTCCTGTTCCTGTACCTCCACCCATTCCTGCAGTTACGAACACGAGGTCTCCTCGAACTACATCCTTTATGACCTCATACGACTCCAGACCCGCTGCTTCGCCTACATCTGGATCATTTCCTGCTCCAAGTCCCCCACAGGTTTCCCTGCCGAGAAGCAACTTATGGTTTGAACTACAGAAATAAAGGTCCTGTGCATCTGTGTTTGCGGCGAGTGTTTCTGCTCCCTCCACTCCCACTTGCATCAGACGTGTTACTGCGTTATTACCCGCGCCGCCGACTCCGACTACAAGTATTCTGGCGCTCACCGATTCTAGTATATTAGCCAGATCCTCATCGGTTGTGGCTGCTTTTCCAATGGATGTCTTGGAGGGTTTACTAGGGGTATCACGCTTTCCAGTTGTTGTTGGTGTCGTACGAAGGACCTCTTCCAATAATGGATGCATAAGCTCACTCACACCTTCAGTTCCGTGTTAATATCGGTGTATTCTCCTAAGAAAAAGTGGAATACTACGCTGGTAATACTGACTATCGTCTACCCTTCCCCTTTCTGCGTTTCTTAGGCTTGAAGGTTCTCAATACTGAGTCAATAGACACACCATTCTTCTTGAGGAGTCTGGCGGTTTCATCCATTGTAGGCTGTCCGTTCTGCGCTCCTTTCTTTGTTATGGTAAGGGCGGCAACGGCATTTCCAACATGAAGGGCTTGTTCGATTCTCTCAGAGCGTGTCCAAGCTGTGATGAAACCAGCTGCAAAAGCATCTCCAGCTCCCAAGGTATCCACGGCAGGGACATCAAACACCGGAGAGGTACAGTACTCAAATCCATCCGTGGCAACAGCACCTTTTGCCCCCTTCTTGATCACAACAATCCCTGGTATTGTCTTTGCAAAAGCCTTCAGAGCTTTTTCACTTGGATTGACATTGAAGTATTTGCGTAGCTCTCCTTGGTTTAGGAAGAGAAGATCAGTCTTGCGGAGAATTGGTTTGAAGCTCAATGAACCAGCGGCCCTTCCTGGATCAAATGAGAAGATCATCCCATTTGCAGTAGAAACCTCTTGAAGCCGCGAAGCCATCATCGGAAATGCACCAGCGAGGTGCATAACTGTTGATTTTACCAAGTATTCTTCATCGATGACATGCTTCTCCAAGAATCGATTAGCACCAGGTTCTGAAACTACAACTCTGTCTCCATTTCGTTGCTCCGCTAGGAAAAAGATTCCAGTTGGCTGATTGTCTAGGACTAGTACAGAACTTGTGTCCACACCTACATTTGACAGGTCCTTCAGAGCTTGCTGCCCATAGAAGTCATCACCAACACAGCCAACAATTCCTGTGCCTACACCGAGTCTAGCAATCTGGGATGCGAAGTTTGATGCAGACCCTCCAAATGATATGAGTCCCTTCTTGCTTGTCACATGCTCATTCTTCGCTGGAATCCTGCTGACTTGCATTATGACATCGACATTGATTCTGCCGATAGCAACAATCTCTCGTACCAATTCAATTGCCTCTCACACTATAAGTGCCATAATCCCCTTCTGCGCATGTAGACGATTCTCAGCTTGATCAAAGACAACGCTATACTTAGAATCATCCATTACATCAGAGGTCAGCTCTTCATCGCGATGTGCGGGCAAGCAGTGCATCACAATCACATCTTTGTTTGCTTTGCCAACAAGAGATCTATTGACTTGAAATGGCATCAGGGCGTCCTCTTTCTCCTTGGACTTTTCCTGACCCATGCTGAAGAAAGTGTCAGTGTATATCACGTCAGCTCCCTTAACAGCTTCAGTTGGATCATTCACTACTTCCACGGTTGTGTTGTGGTTCTTGCTCAACACATCAGCTTTCTTGATGATATCCTCAATAGGAGTGTAGCCTTTTGGTGAACCAACCGTGACATCCATTCCCATGATTGTGCAGCCCTGCATGATTGAATTACTCACATTGTTTGAATCGCCAACGTATGCAATCTTGAATCCCTCTAGCTTTCCCTTGTGTTCCTCAATTGTCATCATGTCCGCCATGATTTGACAGGGATGATTGTAGTCAGATAGTCCATTGATCACTGGAACTGTGGCATGCTCTGCCAGTCCTGTCACTTCGTCGTGGCCGAAGACTCGAGCCATAATCACATCACAATATCTGCTCAGGACCATGGCCGTATCTGCAATTGTTTCTCCTCTGCCAAGTTGAGTGCCACTTGGCTGAAGATATAATGCATGACCCCCGAGCTGAGTCATTCCCACTTCAAAAGACACCCGAGTCCTTGTGGAAGACTTCATGAAAATCATAGCAAGTGACTTGCCCTTCAGAATCTCATGGGGTTCTCCATTCTTCTGTTTGCGTTTTAGTTCATGCGCCTTATCTAGCATGGCTCTCAGTTCATCTCTACTGAAATCTGAAAGATCTACAAAACTTCTACCCTTGAAATCCAAAATGGTAACCTCTATTGTTGGATTAGACACCGAGGTTTCAGATTGTGCCGCGTAATAAAACTGTCCACCTGTTTAATCCGCTACGAGTCTTTGTGCAAACCACTCTGGCTCGAATCTGCGCAGGTCATCATAGCCTTGTCCGACTCCAATATAGATCACAGGTCGGCCAGTCACAAAGGCTACTGAAAGTGCTGCTCCACCTGATGGGTCTGCATCTACTTTGGTCAAAATAGCTCC
>JASFEL010000054.1:0-6366 GCA_050124855.1 Candidatus Thorarchaeota archaeon
CAAAAGCTAAGAATGAACATAACATTATCATTGGTACAGGAGAAATAGCACTCACAGTTGGAGGTGGTGGAGGGAGTACAACCATCACGATTGTGAGAGTGACTTCAGCATCACCATCTGTCCTCTCTACAATAATTGTGGAATCTCCTCTAAGATGGCAGGTCACAGTCACATTTTTGATTTTGGTCACATTGGAAAGCGACAATACTACTTCTTCGTCTGAATCAACAATAAACACATTAACGGGTGTACTATTTGTTTCCAAGTCAGTGATTCCAATTCGCTCAACAAAATCGCGGTCTGACGTTTCATTCCAATTTTGCTCATCACTGGTGACGACGAAGGTGTAGGGATTGAAGTGTGTATACTCTCGAACCGTGAAGGAATAGTATGGATATCCCACGAGTGCTACTGCAGCATTGCCTCCAAAAAGAATCAACAACGCGAATCCAATTACCTTTCCCTTTATCGCCCATCGACTCACTACTGCTTCACCCTCTTGTCACGCCGAGTCAACACAAGGTTACACTCACTGCATATTGAATAGTATGGATGAATCGTTCTTGACCAAGCATCAAAGAATAAAATCCTTCAGTTTTGTCCGACCTTTTCTTGTGTTTGAACAGAGAGGCTAGTTACTATTGCTAGGATTAGAGCAATGAGCCCTACCACTGCTAGAATTAAGTTCGGTAGAGGGTCGACTGGGACTATTTCGGTCATGGTATTAACTTCAATAGAGAGGCTAACATCAACATCAATATCCACTCTATTAAGACGCAAACTCTGCTCCTGACCGTAAAATTCCCCAGTTATCTCCCAAGCTATGGATGAGTTTTCATGAGTTACAGAGAGAACGACTTCATCATTGGCACCAATCAGCTCAAAATGATACTTCTTGTTATCATCCTCGAACGAATGAATTCTGAATGATTCTGTGTTATTTGGAACTTCATAACCAAAGGCGAAAGCGTCGTTTGGATTGGTGCCATTCAACACCAGAGTTCTCCTATCAAAATGGACTTTCTCTGTTACATATGTGGGAGTGAAGAAACCCCCCAGAGCTCCCGAAATATATGGGACTACTAATACGAGCCCAATTACAACTAGAACAGCTACCCAGCCTGGTCGAATGCTCTGACGTGTTGTCTTCATTGTAAATATCTTCCAAAATACAATCATTGAAAGTACTAGAGGGATGAAGATGTAGAAATAGTAGCCTATGACTATAGGATCGAAGATTGCTGGCGGAGGCATTATCTCCCAAATCAATATCGTAAGACTGCCATTCGCGTCGCCAGTTTCTCTAAAAACAGTGATTTTGAATTCTTCTGAAGCTGGAACAATCACAGAACTATCTGTAATTTGACTAGCATTAGTGATTGTAAAGACGCTTTCATTTCTCCAGTTTTGAATGGTAATCCCTACTGGTGTATCATTTGTTTCTAAATCTGTAATTCCAATTCGTGTAGGTTGGTCGAAGTAGGTAAGGGGGTCAATTGGATAAATGCGCTCAGAATCATCTAATGAAACGTTGAAAGAAACAGAGTGAGTATGTGGGCGCTGTTCAAGAGGAGCATAGTAACGTGGATGAGGGCTAAGGAGTATTACGAGTGAACCTAGTAGCATCAGACTCAATGCCAATCCAACGAGCCTTATGTTCCCATGCTTCAACCTAAATCTAGTATTCTCCACTCTGCCACCTACCTAATAGTGGAAGATTGAATGCACTATTGAAGGATGTGTATGAATCGTATGGGAACCGGCGCATCCTCATTCCGTTTTCTTGGTAGCCTTCAAGTAGACATAGCCAATTCCGGCCACAACTGCAGCGAGCAGATACAAGATGATAGGTATCCAAAGCATCTCAAATCGCAACAGATACGATATATCTCTTCCATATCCAAATGGTGCAGGGATGTATATCCATGCAATGAATGCGAAGTATAGCAGCGTGACCAGCGCTTTCACTTCTTTTCTCACATTCAGTGCATACATGTATGTAAAGACCCACATGAAGACAAATCCTGATAGGAACATGGCCCACATGTCAGTACTTCCATGGTCTAGTGTGTTGAAGACCGCAACTACCAGAGCATGTACACCAACAAATCCTTCGACGGTGATGACCCATCGCTTGTCAACATGGACAGATGTGTATGCCACTGTCATTTGCGTGAACAGAAGGAACATGTAGAAGAATCCTGTGAGTAGCTGTGGGTCATAGAACATCGGATGGAACCAAAACGTGTAGACCAGCGCCCATGCAATTGGGTACATGTGAATCCTCCGCACCAGTCCTGACACACGTGCGGTAAAGGGCTTTCCAGCACGCTTTCCAAGAAACAGCCCTCTCCTGGGATTCTCAATCACAAGTATGAGAACGAGCATTACAATGACTGAGCCCTGGCTGGTCCATATCGGGACATCCTGTGCAAGGCCATCAAACCAGATCTGGGTCTGGATTAGGTGCAGCACCACAAAAATGACATTTATGACTACCATTGCCCAGTTATACTTGGTGAGTGATGTAGTCGGCTTTGTCTTCTGCGCTATCAGGTTCTTTTGAGCCCAATAAATTGTAAACCAAACTACAAACTGATGGGCAAGATAGAAAGACCATACTATAAACTGAGCAATTGCATCCGGGGATGGTAGCTGCCAATAGTACCATTCAGGACCTGTATCAGGACCTAAGACGAATCGATCAAGCAGCGGACCAAAGAACCAGATAAGAAAGGTGAATCCAAATGCAAATGCGATTCCCCCTGCCCAGAGCACATAGGCTGCTCTGGATTTCTTTTCTATTGCTGCTGATTCAGATCCCATAGATTGATTCTCAGAAGTCATCTTTCTTTCCTCTCAGCGAGGAACGGTATTATGTCATCGTCTAGATAAAGCATTCGCCCTAATCAGCAAATCTGGGGGAAAAAAGAATGAGAAGGGACAGCTGTCCCTTCTTCAGCTAGAGTTCCTACCTTGTTCCATATCGGCGAAATAGAACTATGCCGATCAGAAGAACTGCAACGCCAATGACTGAAACCAGTGCTAGGTCCATCCAGATCGATAGCGTAGACACTGGAGCTCCTCGTAGGAACAGGGTTGTCAGTGATCCAGTCACGTAATTGCTTGGCATGAACTGTGCAATGAGCTCTGCTCCTCCACTAAGAGGCATGAAGGTGCCTAGGAACATCTGTGGCATTATGAAGATGAATGACACACCACTGGCTACCTCAGCAGACTTAGAGATAGTAGCAGCAATCAGTCCGAAGCCCACATTGACAAGGGCGAAAGCTAGGAGCATGCCAAATGCAAATCCCATCCCTGCAGCATCTGTTGCAGGTCGATAACCTATCAAGAAGGATGCAGCAAAGATAAGAACCACCTGGATGACCGAAATAATCATGTATGAGATCACCTGACTCATCATGAACTCCTGAGACTTGAGTGGGGTTGTACCCAGCCTCTTCAAGAGTCCGCCATCCCGTTCAGCAGTCAATGACTGTGCAACAATCATTATCATGAAGATACTGGCGAAAGCGAATATTCCTGGAGCCATGAAGTCCCATTGTGAGAAAGTGCTTGCCTCAACCATTGCAGGATTTCCAATATTAACCGGCAAGTCGAGAGTAGTTGCATCATTACCAAATATAGTTCTTAACACGACTTGCTGAACTATTGGAGGCACTGCACTACTAGCTATCATTGATCCGCTATCGACATAGAGGGCGACAGTAGTATTGGTCCATAAACTCCCGTTGAATGGAGAGTTCCAGTACGAATTGATGCTGTCCCCAAAGCCTTCTGGAATCACGATGAATGCATCAAGATTTCCTTGAATCAGCTCAGCCTGACCTGTCTCGTTGGCTTCATAGTAGAGCACAGTGATTCCGTCTAATTCAGTGAGGTTCCCCTCAAAGCCATCTCCCCACTGAGCATCTGTCGCTCGGGTGTCTAGGTTCAGAAGACCGATGTCGAAGTTGGTCACGCCCCCATCCCCCATGCCGCCAAAGACTAGGCCAAAGGTTGCGGTGAGCATTATTGGGAAAAGCAGCAGCAGGAATAGGACTGCAGGCTGTCTCTTGAACATTTTCAAGTTCTTCTTCGTCAGGGTTGCTACGCGTCTTAGACTCATTTAGACCGCCTCCCTCAGCTTCTTTCCAGTTAGCTTAATGAACACCTCTTCGAGGTTCTCTGCATTATGCTGTTCCATAAGCTCCTTAGGAGAGCCTAAAGCTATCAGCTTCCCTTGGTCGATGATTCCAACCCTATCGCAGAGTTCCTCAGCTTCTTCCATATAGTGTGTCGTGAGGACGATTGCCATCCCGTTGTTCTTCAACTCCCTGATGAACTCCCAGACAGCACGTCTGGAAACAGGATCCATTGCAACGGTAGGCTCGTCAAGTAGGGCAACTCGAGGATTGCTAATTAGGGCCATCACCGTGCTGACACGGCGAATCATTCCGCCGCTGTACTGACCAGCTCGACGGTCAGCATCCTCTTCCATCCCAATCTTCTTGAGCATGGTTTCTACTCTTTCTTTGAGCACATCCTTTGGGATTTCATGGAGGTCTCCGAAGAGCTCGATGTTCTCCCTGCCAGTGAGATGCCCGTAGAAGGCTGGTTCCTGAGGACAGACTCCAATTATTTCTCGAACTGCATCAGCATCATACACCACATCGTGGTCAGCAACTGCCGCAACCCCGTTGGTAGGCTCAAGCAGCGTACTGAGGACGTTGATTACGGTGGTCTTGCCTGCACCATTGGGCCCAAGCAAGCCAAATAGTTCTCCCCAACTAATCTCGAGGCTGAGGCTGTCTACTGCCGTGACCTCTTCAAACCTCTTAGTCAGGTTCTCTATCTTTATCGCATTTTCAGACATTGTAATTGACATGTATATGACAATGCATAGTTTGCATATAATACGTGGATTCTTTTTGTATCAGAAAGCGTTTTGCGGCACAAAGTGACTTTCCATTCATCTGCTATCTATATGCACACAAGATATATCGCATAATGCACGCGATTCTGGGTGGTGCTTGAATGACTAAGGATGAGATTTTGGCACAGCTGAAGCAACTAGGAACGCGATTTGAAGACCCCAAAATCCAGCGACGTTTCAAAGAATTCCACAAGACTCTGCAGTTTATCTTCCCTGATATTGATGCACAAATGTACATGAAGATTGGAGATGCCGAACTAGTGGAGCTAGCTGAGGGAACTGTAGAAGCTGAGATGACGGTGACTATGGACTCAACAATATTTCTCAAAATCATGGACAAGAGTGAGAGCCCTATGGCCGCCTATCAAGCCGGGAAGCTCAAGACCAAGGGAGAGGTACCAGATCTCCTCAAACTACAGAAATTATTGCTGTAGTTCTGACCACCCCTATGTGTTGAATTTCAAGGAGGCCATGACTATGAAGGTGCTAATCACCGCGCCCTTCTCAGAGTCAGGACTGGAACTACTTGAGGATGCAGGACTAGATGTTCGACATGAGAGTTGGCTTGAAACAGGCAAGCTCTACCTCGGGGATAAACTCCTAAATATCATCAAAGAAGGCGGCTATGAAGTTGTAATCGTCGAGGGTGACGAAGTAAAGGAAGAGGTCATTGATGGAGCCGACTTGAAGATAATTGCCTCAGCGAGGGACAATCCAAACAATGTTTCGATTTCTTCAGCTACTGCCAAGGGCATTCCAGTGATTGGAGCACCTGGCCGAAACACAATTGCAGTAGCCGAGCTGACCATTACCCTGATACTGAGCCAAGCACGTCGAATTGTGACAGCAGATCGTCTACTCAAGAATGACTTCATGGTTGATGACTACTCAGACTTTGCACAGATGTACAAAATCACGAAGGGCTTCGAGCTGTACGGACGTAAAGCTGGGATAATCGGTCTAGGAAAGATTGGATATGAAGTAGCGAAGCGATTGCAGGCATTCGGTGTCGAAATTATGGTCCATGATCCCTACGCGCCCAAAGAGAGGCTGAAGGAAGTGGGTGCAAAGGATGTTTCATTAGAGGAGCTCCTTAGGAATTCCGATATAGTGACAGTCCACTGTCCGCCGACTGATGAAACCAAAGGAATGTTGGGTGCGGAGCAGTTTGAAATGATGAAGAAGACTGCCATTTTCATCAACACTGCCCGGGCATCAATCACAGATGAGTATGCACTCCGTCAAGCATTGGAGTCGGGAAGCATAGCAGGTGCAGGTCTCGATGTATTCTCAATGGAGCCTGTAGATTGTGACAATGAGTTTCTGGATATGGAAAATGTCACGGTGACTCCGCATATTGGAGGTAATACTGTTGACACGATTGAACGGCAGTCCATGATGATTGCAAGGGACATTAAGGCAATCCT
>JASFEL010000055.1:0-6273 GCA_050124855.1 Candidatus Thorarchaeota archaeon
CCTTGAGATCTTGCAGAGCTGTCATGAGCCTCCGCTGCATGTAACCTGACGTGGAAGTCCGTACTGCTGTGTCCACAAGTCCCTCACGACCACCTGCCGCATGGAACCAGTATTCAATCGGATCCAGACCGCTTTTGTAACTCGATGTCACAAAGCCTCTAGCTCTGGCACCTAAGTCACCCCTCTCAAAATGTGGAAGGGTGCGGCCGATGTAACCCCTGCTAATTCGCTCGCCTCGAACGGCTTGCTGACCGACGACCGCTGCCATCTGCGACAAGTTCAGTCTGGAACCTCGGGCTCCAGTCTGAGCCATAATGACTGCAGCGTTCTCAAGACCGAGGTGTTCTCCTGCAACGGAACCTGCAGAGTCTCTTGCCTCGGCCAGAGTAGCCATGATTCGCTGTTCAAGAGTTTCCAGGAGTGTCTGACCAGGATTGGGATCCAGTTCTCCACGTTTGTAGGTTTCGATAAGCTGGTTCACCTTGTGGTCGGCTTCTTCCAAAATAACCTTGATTCGCTGTGATGCCTCCCTGGGGAGTGTCACGTCGTTGAGGCCCATGGTGAATCCTCTGTCAGTGATAAGACGAACTAGGAGTCTTCCAACAGAGTCCATGAACTGCCTGGCTGCTGTGGAACCCTTCTCCTTGATTATCCGATGGAACAATGAATCTGGTTCGCCAGCACCGAAAGCCTTCTCGTCTACTACTCCAAAGACAAGCTCACCGTTCCTGACGACTACGTATGAATCATAGGGACAGTCCTCGAATTTGCACACGCTGCACTTCCTGCATACGTTAGCCTTGAACGAGATGTTGATTCCCTCTGGGATGAACATGCTGAATATCTGTTTGCCAGTCCAGAGCTTGACAGGTGCCAAGATGGCCGGGGGTGGTAATTGACCGGTGAACTGCCCCGTGGCTAGCAGCTGGTTCACTTGGTTCTCAGTGTACAGGCTTGACTTGCGGGTCAGTAGGAATGCAGCTGAGATGTAGTCCTGGAGAGCACCAATGATTGGGCCACCATATCTTGGCGATAGAATCTGCTCCTGTACTCTCATCAGAACTCGTGCTTCTGCCCGAGCCTCCTCTGACTGTGGCACGTGGAGGTTCATCTCGTCACCGTCAAAGTCTGCGTTGTAGGGCGGACAGACGTACAGACTCAGCCTGAATGTTCGGTATGGCATCACTCGTACCTCGTGTGCCATGATTGACATTCTGTGGAGTGATGGCTGTCGGTTGAACAGCACGATGTCACCTGAGTCGAGGTGCCGCTCCACTATGAAGCCTGGTTCTATGGTTTCGGAGATGATAGATCTGTCCTTGACGAACCGGAGGTCTACCCTGCGTCCATCAGTACGAATAAGGTAGTTACAACCAGGGTGTCTGTCAGGACCTCGGAGTACAAGCTCCTTCATCTCTTCGAGGTTCCATGTTGTTACTCTCTGTGGAATAGTAAGAATCCGTGCCACCTGCTCCGGCACACCGACCTCGTTCATACTGAGGTTCGGATCTGGAGAGATAACAGTACGTGCAGAAAAGTCAACACGCTTACCTGAGAGGTTGGACCTGAATCGCCCCTCCTTGCCCTTCAACCTCTGGGCTAGGGTCCTAAGTGCACGACCTGACCTATGTCGCGCTGGCGGAATGCCAGAAACTCCATTGTCAAAGTATGTGGTACAGTGATACTGAAGTAGCTCCCAAAGGTCTTCGACGATAAGCTGGGGAGCTCCTGCGTCAAGGTTCTCTCTTAGCCTCTGATTAATTCTGATGATGTCGATTGACTTGTGTGAAAGGTCGTCCTCAGAACGTACGCCAGACTCCAGTGTGATGGATGGTCGAACTGTGACTGGTGGGACTGGGAGCACTGTCAGAATAGCCCATTCAAGCCTTGCAGCCTCTGCGTTGATACCCAGCAGGGCATAGTCCTCGTCTGAGACGTTCTCCAGCCGTGATCTGATGTCGATAGGAGTGAGTCGAACTGAACCAGCCTCGCCGACCTCATAGATTGAGGTAGGCTTTTCGAGCTTTAGTTTCAGCTGTTCCTCACTGCAGTGGGGACAGCTCTTAGCCTTGGCTGCACGTTTCAGGATGTCCCTTGAGAGATTTGCGGTCTTCTGACCGATTTCAGGATACTTTTTGAACAGCCTATTGTAGTAGTCAATCTCATCCTCGTTCAGCAGGATTCGATTGCATTCCCTGCAAATCGAACGCAGGACTTTGTGAATGACTTTTGCATAGCCAGCATGCATGATAGGTCTGGCAAGTTCGATGTGCCCAAAGTGTCCTGGACAGTTTCCAACACGGTTTCCGCATGTCCTGCAGCGCTGACCAGGGTCAATGACTCCAAGTCGGGGGTCCATAATTCCTGATTCGATTGGGTAGCCATCTTCGTCGTATGTGTCTGCAACGACTATCTGGGCTACCGACATCTTACGGATGTCTTCAGGACTGAGAAGCCCGAACTCGATCGAGTCGATTCTCTTGGTTGTAAGTCCGCTAATCATTAGATCATCTCCTTCAATCGTAGCCTGGCGGCCAAGCCGAGTGACATCATCTCTTGTATGAGAAGTTTGAATGCGTATGACACCACAACGCTACTGATCTTCGCGTTGGCGCCGCATATCGGACAGTAGTACTGGTCCTTGTTCCGGTCGTAGACTCCAATGAGTCCACATTCCTCGCAGACCAGCATGTTGCTCTTATCAGACTCGTCTAAGAGTCGGCCCTTGAGGAGTATTGCAGCCCCGTGGCCAATGAGTACGTCACGCTCCATCTCTCCGAACCGTAGACCTCCCTCTCGAGCCCTACCCTCGGTGGGCTGTCGTGTCAGTATCTGTACTGGACCACGCGCGCGTGCGTGAATCTTGTCAGCAACCATGTGGTGAAGCTTTTGATATGCAATAACTCCAATGAATATGTCAACTTTGAGTTTCTCACCGGTGATTCCTGAGTACATGACCTCTCTGCCAGTGTGTTGGAGACCGTGCTCCTGGAGTAGGTCGAAGAGTTCCTGCTCGGACACCCCGCTGAAGGGTGTAGCATCCTGTTGGTATCCATCCATGCAGGCAGCCTTTCCGGCGATCATCTCTAGAATCTGACCAATAGTCATCCGGCTTGGAATGGCGTGGGGATTGACAAGAAGGTCAGGAACCACTCCATCTTCGGTGAATGGAACATCTTCTTGTGGGACAATGTATCCGATGACACCTTTCTGACCATGACGAGAGGCGTACTTGTCACCAAGCTCAGGTACTCTCAGGTCTCGGACCTTGACCTTTACGAGGCGGTTACCATCGATGGTTTCGGTCAGAATTACGCTGTCCACTACACCAGACTCTCCGTGACGTACGGCCACTGAGGTTTCTCGGCGGTTGGGAGATGCGATGTCAAACTCTGAGTATTCCTCAAGGAATCGGGGTGGGGAGGTCCTGCCAATGAGGACATCACCGCCCATTACCTCTACTTCGGTCTCGATGACTCCATCCTCACCAAGGTTACGATAGGACTCTGAGGCCCTGTAACCTCTGACGCTGCGGTCAGGAATCTCGAACCTGTCTTCCTGTCCACCGGGGTACTTGCGCTCTTCGCTCTCATAGACCCGGGTGAAGGTGCTCCTTCCAAGTCCACGCTCGATTGAAGCCTTGTTCATGATGAGCGCGTCTTCAATGTTATAGCCCTCAAAGGACAGGATTGCGACCACAAAGTTCTGAATTGCCGGTCGCTCCTCGTAGCCTATCGAGTCCATAGCTCTAGTCTTCACCAATGGAATCTGAGGATAGTGGAAGAAGTGTGAACGGGTATCAGCACGATACCTAAAGTTTGATGCAGGCACACCTACAGACTGTTTTGCCATGCCTGCCATGTACACGTTACGTGGTGACTGGTTCCTCTCTGGGAATGGAATCAGTGCAGCAGAGATGCCAAGTATTGTTGCAGGCTCGATCTCCATGTGTGTAGTGTTGGGTCCAATCTCATGAGGATACATTGCAATGAGGGTGTTCTCCTCCTCTTCGGCATCGAGGAACTCTACTATTCCATTCCTCATGAGGTCCATGAAACCCCATTCGCCATCCATGACCATTCTGAGATGCTCATCTGTGAGTCGGCTCTTGCCGTTCTCTACGACTATCAGTGGTCGTCTGACACGACCTGCATCACAGTTAGCCTGTACTTCGTGGGTGCCTTCGTAGTATGCGATGTTGGTTTCACCGTCTATCTCTCCAGCCCGACGCTTCTGTCTGATCGTCTTGACCAGAACCTGGGGTGCAGGATGTACTCCCACAAGTCGGCCATTGAGGAAGACATCAGCAGCCTTTGTGCCTCTCTTTCCTCGGAGTTTCTCGATTCCTTGGACTTCAGCCTTGATCATGGCCTTCTCAATGGAGGTTTCTTCAGTTCCAACCGAGATGTAAGCCATCATAGCGATGTTCTTGACCAGTCCACAGTTGGGGCCTTCAGGGGTTTCATTGGGACATATCTTGCCCCAGTGTGTAGAATGAAGGTCTCGTGCCTCGAAGTGAGGCTGTGAACGTGAGAGTGGTGAAACCACTCTTCGTAGGTGTGATAGTGATGAAATGTAATTAGTTCGATCAAGTAGTTGTGATACACCAGCCTTGCCGCCTACCCAGTTACCTGTGGCAAGTGCATGCTTGAGCCTCTGGGTGATGACGTCTGCTCTAACCGCAGTGCGAATGTTGGGTTTCCGACCACGGACAGCTGTTCGCTCTAGCTGGTACTTTATGTCACGAGTAAGAGAGTAGAGTGCTACTCTGAATAGTGACATCAAAAGGTCGCCTGAAAGCTTTAGCCTCTTGTTGGCGTAGTGGTCCTTGTCGTCTTGCTGTCTCTTTGAGAGCACTAGCTCCAGAAGTCGTTCTACCATTTGACCGAGATAGTAGGCTTTCTGAAGACGATGAGTGTCCTCTGTGCCAATGTGAGGCAGTAGATACCTGTCGAGGACCTTCTCTGCACGAGCAAGTCTGTACTCCTTTGTCTGACCAACGGCGACCCGTTTCCCAATGAAGTCTAGGGCGTTATCCCTAGTAGAGGAGTCTTCCTCATCATCACGGGATGCATTGATAGGTGCAGATTGTTCAATGGTGACAATGAGCTCGTTTCGAATCTCGTCATCATCAGATATTACATCAACAATCTCTCTGTCAGACTCTAGACCCAAAGCCTTCAGAAGTATGGCTAGGGGAATCTTACCTGGTACAGAGGGGAATGAGACCCTGAGCTCACCACTCCGCTTTCTCTCGATAGTGACCGGCGCACGGAACCCACGGGATGTCGAAAACACCTTTCCAATGTGAGTATAGCTTGAGCTCTTACTTGCCTCCTCAATGAGGATTCTATTCGGCGCCAAATCCTCTTGTGTGACTAATACCCGCTCAGAACCGTTGATGATGAAGTATCCACCAGGATCCTTGGGGTCTTCGCCATGTTTGATCAGCTCTTCAGTTGACATGTCATTTAGGAGACATTTCTCGCTACGCAGCATCACTGGCATGTCACCAACATAGATCCTCATGGTTTCCATGCGTGTGGAGATTGATCCTTCCTTTCGCACTGGAGTCATGTCCAAGTAGAGCTTGCTCGCGTAGGTCAGGTTCCTTATTCGAGCCTCATTGGGATACAGAGGGTGTTCGCTTCCATCCGCCTCCCTGACTGATGGAGCCTCGACTGTGATATCTCCGAGCTCCACGTGATAGCCCTCGACCTTGGGATTAAGCCTTGCAACACTGTCTACTACTTGTTGAAGCTCTTCCCGAATGAATCGATTGAACGAGTCGAGATGCTGACCTACTAGGCCGTAATGGTCAAAGAATGCCTCTATGACCGGCCAATACTTCCCCGTGTCTTCTGCGCCTGTTGCCATATCACAACACCGTGACTATGTGGGACGGGGCATTCACTACTGCTTGCTACGCTTCCCAAGCATGAACCCAGAAAATCCGAGCTCACCCAATGCTTGCAATAGCAGCCCCGTGTTTTTGCTCAAACAAATACCGCGTATCTCCACTCGACCAAGGGATTGTGGCGGGCTCGGCGGGATTTGAACCCGCGGCCATCAGGTTAAAAGCCTGCTGCGCTACCTAGCTGCGCCACGAGCCCTTACCTGTGCAAGACCAAGAATTCACACGATAGATTGTGCTGTTGTATGGTCTCATGACTTGTCAACAGCGTGATACATGGCCATGCATGAATGGGAAGCAGTGCTGTCTGGGCAACTCGCACGGGCTTCTGTATTGATAAAAACCTTTCCATAAAACGA
>JASFEL010000056.1:0-6109 GCA_050124855.1 Candidatus Thorarchaeota archaeon
CCCCTTCACACATCCCTAGATACTTGGAAGACAGATAAAGCTTGATAATTGAACGGTTCTAACCTTCCAAGAGGGGCCCTGTAGTTTTCTCAACACTCGCTACAATGCTTCCCGAATCGATTTTCTCACGGATTCTGGCTATGTCAGGATGTAATGGTCGATCATCATCTAGTTGTGAAACATCCTCTCTGATCACTTCAAACGCCAGTTTCAGAGGATCAGACGGCTGCAGAGGTAATAACAGGCTGAGACCCTGCGCCGCACACATGTATTCTACTGCAATCACGTTCTTCACATTATCGAGTATCTGTGCTGCCTTCCGAGCTGCAATTGTTCCCATGCTCACATGGTCCTCTTGGTCAGCACTGGTTGGAATCGAATCCACACTGGCAGGATGGGCAAGAACCTTGTTTTCCGATACGAGAGCTGCTGCGGTATATTGAGCAATCATCAGTCCGGACTCAAGACCGCCTTCGGTTGTTAAGAAGGCAGGCAAACCGCTCAGATTAGGATTGACGAGTCTATTCACCCTTCGTTCTGATATGTTAGCAATCTCAGACAGAGCAATGCCTACGAAGTCCATGGCAAGGGCTATTGGCTGACCGTGGAAATTCCCTCCTGAAACGACATCATCACTTCCAGAGAACACGAGAGGGTTGTCAGTTGCAGAATTGATCTCAATCTTGAGTATGTTCTGTGCATACCTTATCGCATCTAATGATGCACCTAGCACTTGAGGAATGCATCGCAATGAATAGGCATCTTGTACGACACCACAGTCTGCGTGAGACTGATTGATCTCGCTGTTTCCAAGTATCTCAACCATCGCACGAGCAACGTCTGTTTGTCCCTCATGGCGACGTACACTGTGAATGCGTTCATCAAAAGCAGCACGGGTTCCTTTTAGTGCCTCAAGACTCATTGATGCAGCAATACATGCATCCTTGAGGAGAGTTAGTGCATCATAGACAACTATCGAGCCAACTGCACACATTGGTTGAGTTCCATTAATCAGAGCAACGCCTTCTTTTGCTTGCAATACTAGGGGCTTGATTCCTGCTCGACTAAGAGCCTCGCCCCCATCGATTCTCTCACCCTTGTAGTATGCTTCGCCCTCACCAATCATGACCAATGCCATATGTGCTAGTGGAGCAAGATCACCACTAGATCCAACTGATCCTTGCTGTGGGACTACAGGAGTCACTCCAGCGTTCAGCATGTCAATGAGTAACTCTATGACATCCAATCGTACTCCAGAGAATCCTTTTGCGAGTGCGTTGGCACGTAGAAGCACCATTCCTCTCACTACTTCCACGGAGAATGGAGGCCCGACCCCGGCACTATGGCTTCGTATCAGATTGACCTGCAGTTTGGCTAGATCTTTGGATTCTATGCAAACATCAGATAGGTTTCCAAAGCCAGTGTTCACACCATAGACGGTCCGGCCTTCTTTCACTGCCCTCTCGATAACATCTCTGCTGCTCAAAATACCGTCAAGGGATGTTTCAGATAACTCCACAGACTCATTGTGCCGAGCTACCTTGACAACATCCTCGATGGTTAAATTAGTGCCATCAATGACAACAGTCATGGATTCACCTCGTGACTCCGTGCCCTTCCCTATTGCATGGAGGTCCTACTTTAGTAATTACCGGAGAGTGTGTCAGAACGGCAGCACACCAAGCTGATGCATTACATAATCGAAAGAGTAGATCTATCGAAGCTTCTTCCTTACAATATCCTCAACAAGTCCTTCCCCAGACACAAATGGCAGAGTTATGTGACCCCTCTCGCCCATCATCTTGTTCCAGTCTACAACAGCCTCAATGGAATGCTCGTTTCTAGCCCATGCACGTCGAGCAACCCCACCCATTACATCCCAATCAAGGCCCAGACGGATAATGCTGTCCACTCTTTCACTCCCATCGAGCACGAGTCCAAAGCCACCGTTGATAGCTTTCCCAGTTCCCACACCGCCGCCATTAGACAGGACGCAAAGAGTCATTCCCCGTGCCGCATTTCCAGCCCATATTTGATGTGCCATATCACTGGTCACATTGCTGCCATCACGAATGTTTGCAGTTTCTCTAAAAGGAGAGTCAGTGCCGCCCGTATCGTGATGGTCCCGCCCCATCATAATGGGGCCAATCTTACCATCACGGACTTTCTTATTGAACTCTAAAGCAATCTTGACGCGTCCAGCTGCATCAGCATAAAGAATTCTTGCCTGCGATCCAACGACCAGGGCGTTCTTTTCGGCATCTCGTATCCAGACGTAATTATCCCTATCTTGGCCTCGTCTTTTTGGATCTATGCAAGACAAGGCCACTTTGTCAGTTTCAATCAAATCATCATGCTTGCCGCTCAGACAGACCCAACGAAATGGGCCATAACCATAATCAAAGCAGATTGGCCCCATTATATCCTCCACATAGGAAGGAAAGATGAACCCGTCATCAGGATTCTTGCCATTCCTAGCAATAGCAGCCACTCCTGCGTCAAATACTGCCTTCATGAAACTGTTGCCATAGTCCCAGAAGAAGGTGCCTCGCTTTGTCACTTTCCGGATGAA
Source organism: Candidatus Thorarchaeota archaeon (assembly GCA_050124855.1). Lineage (GTDB taxonomy): Archaea > Asgardarchaeota > Thorarchaeia > Thorarchaeales > Thorarchaeaceae > SMTZ1-83. The sequence goes on from JASFEL010000056.1 coordinate 2,573, forward strand.
CTCAAACTGCAGCTTTAGTGAATTATCTGCGAGTGATTTGAACTCTCTGCGGTCACTCTTTAGGAGTTCTCGTCCCTGTTCAAAGGTCAGTCCCTGAGGTGTATATCCACCATTATAGACGTCGTGACATGAGGTCTGATCTGAGGACAGATCAATTGGTATATCGTTGTCTGAAACAAACTTCCAAAGGTCAACGACATTGCCATAGTAGCCGATAGAAACAGGTTCGCCCTTCTCCTTGTATTCTTCAACCCATTCAAAGATTTCAGATAAATCGGATGAGTATTTACTGAGCCAGCCTTGATCATGTCTCGTTTCGATGCGGCTCTTGTCAACTTCTGCGATTATGCCAATACCACCGGCAATTTCCACAGCCTTAGCTTGAGCACCGCTCATCCCCCCAAGACCTGAGGTCAGGAATGTACGAGATCTAAGGTCTTGGTCCTTAGGCAGTCCCAAGTACATTCGTCCTGCATTAAGCAGTGTGATGTAAGTTCCATGGACTATGCCCTGCGGGCCGATATACATCCATCCACCTGCTGTCATCTGCCCATAGTTCGCAACGCCCATCGCCGCGGCTTTGTGAAAGCCGTCAAGAGTATCATACATTCCGACCATGAGCCCATTTGTTGAGATTACACGAGGAGCATGCTTGCGAGAAGGAAATAGACCGACCGGGTGCCCTGAACTGACCACGAGAGTCTGTTCTTCCGTCATAGTTTCCAAATACATCCTAATGAGTCTGTACTGCATCCAATTTTGGCAGACCTGGCCACTCTCTCCGTATGTAACTAGCTCGTAAGGATACAGGGCTACATCGAAGTCTAGGTTATTGTCAATCATGAGCTGAATCGCTCGAGCCTCTAAGATTCCATTGTATTCATAAACGGGCAATGCCTTGATAGCACCTTGAGGACGATATCGATATCCATAGATTCGTCCTCTACTCATCAGCTCATCCAAGAATTCCACAGCAAGGGTTTCATGAAGCTTTGCTGGGACGTATCGCAGAGCGTTTTTGAGTGCGATCACGGTATCAGTTTCTGATAGAGTATAACCTCTATTTGGGGCTCTTCTGAATTTTCCGTCAAACTCAGGATCCGGTGGTAGTTCTGGAGAAAGCTTAATGGTCATCGCCTTGGAGACGTCAATCGTCACAATATCACATCCCGCGATATTGGTTCTCAATATGCACTTCCTCATAAACAAGTCGTCTTATGGCCAGTGAATCTCAGAATGTAGATTTGGCCAAAAATGGGGAATCAACCCCACGGGGGATGTTGTACCTGCCTACACAGGCACTCATCTCAACTGAGATTCTCCGAGATTACATTGGAACTTTTCCGAACCTTAGAAACACCGCTCTGGCCCTCTCATTGTCAGCAATATAGAGAGGCTGACGCATGTCGCTAAGATTGGGAATCCTGCGACAGAGCTTGCCCTTTCGCAAGTGGCGTAGCGCAAAGGAAACCGTCCTAAGTGGAAGGTTGGCCTTCTTGCTTATTACTTTGGGCGAGTGAGGTCCCTTCTTAGTCAGAAAGTCGAGTACTATTAGCGCGCTCATTGGTAACTCCATAGACATCATTAACCACCTTTCACTTTACGATGCATATCTGAATTGGGAGATGACAGAGCTCTCAGCACTCCATGGAACACATTTAGAAGGAGGACTTAGCAATTCGAAGAATTCTTGACGAGGGGATTCCTTAAGGTCTCTAGAAGCAGTCCAAAGACACTCCTGTCCTATTAGATCAAGAGTGAATCCTTCATCTTGGAGATGGGTCATATAATGAAGATGCTCTATGACCTGATTTGCAAGCTTCTTCGTATCTCGTTCTGTTTTTTCTAAATCATCTTTTTCACGCATACCTGAAGGCAACGTTGTACTACGCGCAGGAAGTGACAGTTCAACCTCAATTGAAACCAGATCGGCGGGGTCCTTACGCTGAATCACAAGGATGCGAACCCATTCAGACTGGCAGAGTATTGCCACTGATTCACCGTGCTCATTGAAACTCAACTCTTTTGCAGGAGTATCAATGATATGTTCGTATCTCTTGTTCAGTTCTGAGGGATCTGTCATCTCTATTCTCATTGCAAGATAACTCGTAGAAGGAATATCTATGCTCGGGAGATGCCGGATTCCTGTTTTTGCACTCCCACCTATGAAAACAGCAAGATTCCGAAGAAAGCGGTTCGGAAATAGGCGTTTAGACTATGTCCTTGATAACAGCATTGCCCTGAAGGGTCCCCCATGAACAGAATTTCAATCTCTGCCACCTCGGAAATGCCTTCTCAACCCCCAAGAGGCTAGCGAAATGCATTGAAAGAACGATTCCATGTGATATGACAAGCGCCTCTTTGAAGCCGCCTTTGTTCGCAATCTTCTTCAGACCTCCTTGAAAGCGAGTCATGGCATGCTCCCTTAACTCCCAACCAGGAATTGCATCATGCGTGTTTAAAATGCATTCTACGGATTGTAGATACTCAGCATTAGAGAGGAATCTTCCTTTTGATCTGTCAAGCTCTCTGAGTTCTGAATAGCTATCAATTTCGATTCCGAGTTTATCAGCAAAGGGACGGGCTGTTTGCAACGCCTTTGGTTCAGGAGATGAGATGATACTGTCAATAGAGTCAAAGATACCCATGGAGGCAAGAGTTCTAGCCTGACGAAAGCCTTCCTCTGTGAGTGACCACTCATGAGCCGGGATTTTTTCGTCAATCATAGTTTCCGCATGTCTCATCAGATGTAAGAGTCCAATCATGGTAGATTTCATCAACTTTACTCCAGCACCTCCCAATGATTGTATCGCTTACCTCTGGATTTATCATTTCGAGTGACGACAATTCGATGTGGCTGTGGAGAAGAACCTAGAGGTGATGGGAATGGCAGGTATCATATTCCTTCGAACTGAGAGTCTAGACGAAACCATTCAATTCTATACTGAGAGATTGGGCATGATTGTGTGGCTTGAACAGAAGGGGTGCACAATTCTCAATCATGGAAATCTGCTTCTTGGATTTTGTCAGAAGGATGTATGTGAAACCGAAGGAGTGATCACCTTCTTTTCGGAAACAAAAGAAGATGTAGACAGGATGTATTGTGAACTTCAGGACGTTGCTACAACCGCCCCCGAGAAGAATGACACCTATAACATATACCAGTTCTATGCAACAGATCCGGAAGGTAGAACATTGGAGTTTCAGTCGTTCTTACACGAGCTAAAACGGATTAAGATAGAGCAATTCCTGCATGATTAGACCAAGACGTGCTTATAATGCCACAAAATCACTGGTGGCGCTGTCCCAGCCAAGTTTCTTTGCCTTCTTGAAAGCTTCACTAGATTCCTTATGCTTGCCAAGAATCCAAAGCAAAAGACGTAGCTTGTTCCAGAGGTCAGGATTCTCTGGGTCAGCCTTGATCTCCCTTCTTACACCTTTCTCAATTTGCTTGAAAGTCTTAATTTCTCTCTTGCGCTCTTTCTTGGCAGCTTCAAGAACTTGATGGATGTGGTCTGAAGAACGTACAAACTGATA
>JASFEL010000057.1:0-6076 GCA_050124855.1 Candidatus Thorarchaeota archaeon
CATGGCCAAATCCAAGTGCGGAGTTACTAGGATACTTCCATAGACACTCTGTCCATGTGCCAAAAGACTTGATGATGCAGCTTAATAGACGCGCTCTGGTAAACCTGAACAGCTCGGAAACCATCGACGGTCTCTACAATTTGATGTGTTGGGATAGAGCATATCGAAACCTTCCTGAACCCCTCAAGTCCAATGCAGAAAAGAAATTGGTTCGTACAATTCGGAGTATTTCACCACTCACAGAAGAAAAAATGGGAGAAATCAGAGTCTTCTGGCTTGCCCCATCTACGGACTCTCTCTTTCTGATGTATCCTGGGAATCTGTACCAATTACTCGAGGAGGAAATACAGAAACAGGCTGAAGATGGTGGGTGGTGGCCAACTTGGAAATGGGGGCAGTACGATGATGTCTGGCCTACTGCTGAAAGGGAATGGGCGGGTAAGATAACAGTGCATAGTCTGACAGCTCTGAGATCCTTCAATCTGAATGACGGTCTGATTGAGCCATAGAAATTCTATTGATTAGGGGAAGTCATAGAACCCCAGATGCAAATGCCTAGTATGAGCAATATGATTACAAACCACGAGCCAAAAGCCACCGGCTCATAAAGCCCATAGCCAAAGGCCACAAGCAATGATGGTAGAAGGAAAAAATCGACAAATATCCAAACGATGAAAATCAATACACCAATAATTATTGATGTCAGTCTTCTAGGATTATTCAGCAGGGTGTTCATTTTGATGCATCAGGACCATTGTTGACTCCTTCTTAAGTCGCATTCTGTATGCATTCGTCCACTGAAAGCGTATAAGGAAGCAGTCACACCAAACGAGTTTGATTCTACATTGTCACAAGATACCATAACTCTAATTGATCAATCTGGAAGCGACAAACACGTCGCTCCTTTTGTCAAGCCCAGTCTCGAGGCATTTGAGAATCCAGAACGAATAGAGATGACATTGCAGTATCTTGAAGAAACAAAATCACTAGAGAGCGTTAAGACGTTCAAGACCACTCCGGCAACGAAAGAGGAGGCACTGCTTGTGCATAAGCCATATCTCGTTCAGTCTATTGAATTGATGTCTGATCTTGGTGGCGGTGAGTTAGGCGAATCAGCTTGGGCAAGTGAGGATTTGTGGTCTTCAGCTATGCACGCACTAGGAGGCGCCCTTCTTGCAGGAGAATTGGTTGCTTCAGGGGCATGCAGACACTCGTTTGCTCTAGTTCGTCCACCAGGACATCATGCCACAACCTCTTCATCCATGGGCCTCTGTTTCTTCAACAATGTGGCAATTGCAGTAAGAAACATTCAGGCAGAGAACGGGATTCAGAAAGTCTCAATTCTTGATATAGACGACCACTTTGGGAATGGTACTTCAGAGATATTCTATGAAGATCCAAATGTTCAGTTCATTAGCATTCATGAGTATGACTACACAAGCTATGGAATCGGACACTATCGAGAGATTGGACATGGTCGTGGATACGGCACCAACATCAACATTCCTCTACATCGGGAGGCACATGATTCATCCTATCAGACAGTGATTGACAAGATTGTGACTCCCGCCATAGAGAGGTTCAATCCAGACCTGATTGCGGTTTCAGCTGGATATGACGCCCATTTTGCAGACCCCATCGGAGAAATGGCTGTGGATTCCGAGACCTATTGGTACATAGCATCCGTGGTTGAGAAACTTGTTGGCTCTTGTAGGATGAAAGGGTCATTCTGGGTCTTGGAAGGCGGTTACAACCCATTGACTCTTGGACCTTGCGTCAAGGCAACGTTGGAGGGGCTACAAGGAAAGCCTTGTCCTGAACTCGAGGACCAAAAAGAAGCGCGAGAGCAAGAGGAGGAAGTGGTGAAGCTTAACCGCAGGACCATTAAGAAGATCCTGGACACGGTTTCCCAATTCATATGACCTCAGGGCTTTTTGTGGAACGTGACTTCTGGATAGGCAGTCGAAGGCCCATCAAGGAGAGATGATGTATCACCCACCAAATGGGTGTCGAAAAACGCAACGACATACTCAGTGAGGACCTCAAGCATTCGATAACCTTCTATTGACCCAAGAAGACCGAAGCTCTTGAGAAGGGATGTCCAGATGTTCATATCGCCGAAGTTATAGTGACGCGTGCCATCTACATAGAGACCGTAACAGGTGCTCTCTGAGTGAGTAAATACTGTGTCATTCAGTTCAGGATTCCCGTAGTCTGGGCCAAAAAGAAGCATGAATGGTTTAGTCATGTTTGCAGTCTTTGCCAGGTTCCCGTGGGGGCTATCGAAACTTATTCCAGCTTGAAGTCTTGAATCAGCCAGACAGACTTGCTCAGCTGTTGTGCCTCCGAATGAGTGTCCTAGGGCTCCAATATGACTGAAGTCTAGCTTGCCCCAGAAGATGTTTGGAATGTCTGGATTACTTGTAATTTCAAGCTGATCAACTAAGAACAGAGTGTCGTTTGCCCAGACATCGAGACTACTGTCTATGTTGTCAAATGTGTCTTTATCATCCTCATAGATAACATCCCCATTAGGAAATGCTGTGACGACTGCCTCATATGGATGAGCGATGCTAAAGACTACATACCCATGGCTAGCCAACTCCTCCATAAGCACAGTGTTTTGCATTATGACTCCGCCATAGCCATGGGAGAAAATCAAAACAGGAAATGTTGCTTCTGCATCAGATAAGGACGCATCCTCGTATGAATGCGTGACTGTCAGCGAGAAGTGACTCACAATAATCGATGGAAGACCCCAAGCCCGTTGAATCCCAGTTGTAAAGGCAGACGGGTTGTACAAATATGGAGCCCTGTTCAGACCAGTCACATCATCTGCGGGATACCATGCTTGTATCAGTATCCTTCGAAAATCATCTGGGTCTGCTGTGAAGGTCTCATTTCTGTTTTGATCAGTGAGTTCGAAAGTTGTTGTACCAATATTGTATTCACCAGTCGGATTTGGTAAGACAAATACTGGGAGCAGATTATCAAGAACCAATGTGGTCGATGACGCAATAATAGTCAGAACAATAATTGCGACTACAACTCTCCTTCTCGGTGGAACTTTCAAGGGAGCAGATGATTCAATTCTGTAGATGTCTTTCAGCTGGAATATCCCTCGAATAAGGAACAGCGCTGTGATGAGATAGACAGGGAGCATCTGCCATCGAAATCCCTCGATTAAAGCATGAATGGGGATTATAGCTGTTGCCACGATGCTCAACCAGCCCATCAGCAGCTTTCGGTCGATTCTCCCAAACGCTGAAGGCAGGAAAGTCTGAATTGATAATAGAAACAGCAGGATAATGAGGATGATCTCGAAGAGTCGCATAGACATCACCGTACTGGTATCTTTTGGTTAGAAATTTGACCCTGATAAAACGTTTCGATTTGTTATGAAGAGGCCCCAATGCTTAATCCGCTAACCATAATATAGCCAGAACATGGTGTTTCGTAGGTAGTTGATAGAAAAATGTCGCACGATGACGACTCTTCGCATTCATGTCCATCCCATAATGCACACAATCTGAGGAAAAGGGGGCTTTGGACTTTAGGAATTCTCGCTGCTGTGAGTGGGTTCTGGATTGCGCTGAGGTCAGGGAGCAAGCCTACGAGAATCATATATCCTTGTCAGCAAGTCGCGCTTTCAAACATCCAGATTTTCAAAGTAGCTATCCTCGCTCTTATCCCCAGTATAGGAAGAGTCCGTGCGTTCTTAGGACGGATGAAGCCAGTTGCTATTCTAGTCACCCTAATTTTTGGAACAGTGTTTCTTAGTAGCAACTATGCAGGTCTTGGATTTGACTTCATTCCCGCCCAGGAGGGTGATAACACTCGAGTTCCTCTAGACCTGCCGACCTTCATATCAGATGATTGTGTATCCGAACTCTACATAGTTCAGAATGCCACAGGAGAGCAGGGAAACATGGATTCGGCTGTCAGTGCATTGCTTGACATGATGGAATCAGAAGAACTTGATTTCTACGAAACCGGATCAACTCCTTCCGGATTAATCGGAAGTGACGATGTTATCATTCTGAAAGTGAACGGCCAATGGGGTTACAGAGGAGGAACCAATACAGATTTGGTCAAGAGTGTCATCAGCGCAATCACTAATCATCCAGATGGTTTCACTGGAGAGGTGGTAGTCGCTGATAATGGACAGGGGCTAGGTAATCTCGATTTCTACTACGCCAACTCGTTCTATCACAATCAGTCCTTGGAAGATGTAGTGAACTCATTTGGCAATTTCAATGTTTCAACATGCTTGTGGGACACCCTTCGGTCCAGCACTGTAGATGAATACTCCAATGGAAACCTCGATGATGGCTATGTCTTGAACAGCACCTGGACTTCTGAAACAGAGATCTTTACCTCTTACCCCAAGTTTAGATCGGATCATGGGACATACATCAGTTTCAGGAATGGGGTATGGAACAGCGAAATAGGTTATGACTCCGATAGACTGAAGGTCATTAACATGCCAGTCATGAAGTCTCACTTCAGGTATGGTGTGACCGGGTGTGTCAAGAACTACATGGGCCTTCCAAAGGGTCACATTGTTGGTTCAGTTGATCCAGGAATTCCACACGAGCACTTTTCCATTGCTCTCGGCGGAATGGCGACCCTTATGGTCCAAACAAGGGCTCCGATTCTCAATATCCTAGACATGGTTCGGGTGAATGCCCATCCATTGGAGAGCTCGTCAAGACGAGGTCCATGGAGCAGGTATACTGATGCCAGTTTCACTGACATCATTGGAGCCAGTCTGGATCCTATAGCCTTGGATTATTGGGCATCCAAGAATGTACTCTGTGCAACAGCTGAGTATCTGAACTACACCGAATACTCATCCCTGAGTCCCGATTATGAACCGTTGAGTACCCAGTACAGCGGGTTCGATCCAATGGATGAGTCGTTCCACAATTACCTTGAACGATCAATGAATGTGCTGATAGATGCAGGATATGCATCCACAATGAACGAAACGAAGATAACTGCCTACGTGACACAGCTAGTTGGAAACGCGATACCAGGACCCACAACTACGCCCACACCCACCGAACCACCTGGTGGTGGACCCGACCTCCCAATCAATTTGGTATTAATTCTGCCAATATCAGCCGCAATGATCGTACTTGTTGCTGCCATGGTCAAACGGAGGAATGTATAGGGCCCCGCCCAATCTCAGGCGAGAAATGCTAACCAAATGAAACTCACCACCCAAATGACCCTTTGCACAATTCCCTTCACTGATGGCTCTGTTATGGAACATTGCAGTCAATGAAACAAGACTAGAAAAGCCAGCCAAGAACCATAGAGAAGAAATCGAAGAGAAAATGTCCCGCTACTACTGGCCAGATGCTTCTTGTTTTGGTGAATACCACTCCAAGAATGAAACCAAACAATGTCTGAAGACAGAGTGCTAAAACTGAGAATAAAGGGTCTTGACCACCTAGATGCCAGAAATAGCCAAAGAAGTCTGTTGGAATGTGAAATAATCCAAACATCAGGCCAGATGCAATCCATGCTCTCTCCGGCCCTATTGACCTCTCGAGTTTGGTCTGGTATACAGCTCTAAATTCCCACTCCTCGAAAAAGGCAGGAGTGAGGAGCCAGTACAAGAAGAGGAGCGGTCCAGTGGGTTCCGTAGATGAAACAAGAAAGAATCGTAGGGCACCCCAAACGATTGTGAACAAAATCAGGAATAACGCGACTCTTACTCCAGTCTTAGCAAACCCAACCAGTCCCAAGTCCCTTGGACTTCTTCGATGAATACCAAACTCAAGAATCACAGTCAGTATCATAATGACAAAGAAGCGCAGATTGAGTGATACGCCAGTCATTATTGGTAGATCAGGCAGACCCCTTGTCCAAAATATAAAACCTAGAATGATTGAGATTGTATATAGCACTAAGACCTCGGATATCTCTCGTCTGGGTTTCTGAACGGACTCAAGAGGAGGAGGGAAAGGTCCTAGTCGCTTGTAGACAGTCCATAGGATAATTAGTAACAGCGCATCACCCGCTGCTTGTGTAGGAAGTAGGTCTAGGGACGCCATGAGAAATACCT
>JASFEL010000058.1:0-6006 GCA_050124855.1 Candidatus Thorarchaeota archaeon
AAGAGGTAGGAGATAAAAAACGATGAGTAAGCGGAGAAGAAACCGAAGACCTCCACGACGGCAAGATGTTAATCCCCTTGATGACTGGGTTCCCAAGACAGCCTTAGGAAAGCTAGTCAAAGAAGGTCATATCAACAGTATTGAGGAGGTTTTCCAGAATAACTACATCATCCGCGAAGCGGAAATTGTCGACATGTTGATTCCCGACCTCCGACAGGAAGTTGTTGATGTCACAATGGTACAGAGACAGTCCGATAGTGGTCAGCAGAAGAGCTTCAGAATCACCGTAGTCGTAGGAAACGGCGAGGGAGTAATTGGCATTGGGATTGGCAAGGCCTCAGAATTCGTTCCATCAGTTCGTGCTGCAGAAGCCAGAGCCAAGTTGAATGCCACAATCTTCCGCAGGGGCTGTGGCTCCTGGGAATGCAGGTGTCATGATCCTCACAGTATTCCATTCCAGACAAAGGGCGAGTCAGGCTCTGTTAGCGTGACTCTAAGACCCGCACCGAAAGGGACGGGCCTTGTGACCGCAGATGTTGGCAAGATGGTCCTCAGAATCGCTGGTCTGAAGGATGTCTGGTCTATCACAAAGGGACGAACCAGAACGGCCTCAAACTTCGCGAAGGCATTTGTTGACGCCCTTACGGAAACCTACAGAATGCTACCGCCTCAAGAGTGGGCTGCATCAGGAGTGGCTGAAGAATGAGTTCAGAAGAAAAAGTCATTCTAGCAATACGAGTAAGAGGGCAGGTTAGGGTTAGACCTCAGATTAAAGACAATCTGGACAAGCTCTTGCTCGGCAGACTACACCAGGCTAGAGTCCTGAAACTCACACCTAGTCTCCAGGGAATGATCACCAAGGCGAAGGATTATATCACCTGGGGTGAGATTGATGAGGAAACAGTCTTGGTGCTTCTCAAGAAACGTGGACGTCTGCCTGGAAACAAGAAACTGAGTGAAGAATACCTGAGAAAGAATTCCAGCTTCAAGACATTCAAGTCACTTGCCAAGGCCATAGCTGACGGAAAGGCTAGTGTGACTGATGTAGAAGGCCTGAAGCCTGTATTTAGACTGACTCCGCCGCGTAAGGGCTTCAAGGGTAAGAAGTACCTGCCAATTGGCATGGGTGGAATCACTGGGTATCGCGGCACTGGAATCAATCAGCTTGCCAGTAAGATGATCTGAGGTGAACTAGATGAGTTGGGATGATGACCCGTTCGATGAGGATCCTCGGAAGAAACTGAGGAAATGGTTTGGAGAGTTCCTACCAGAAGAGGTCTTCGACCAGATTGATGAGATGATGCGCCGCATGATGGAAGACATGGACGGCGGCACTATGTTCGACGGAGATTCCATTGAGAAATTTCTTCAGGAGAACCCTGATGGAGCGAATCCATTTACGTTCGGCTTCTCGATTCGTCCTGGTCCTGATGGAAGACCAATAATCCAGAGGTTTGGAAACGCGCCGGATCCAGATGGGAGTGGAATGACTCCCCAGCTTGAGCCATTGGTGGATGTCATTGACGAGGATGGCGAGATTGTCGTAGTTGCAGAGCTACCGGGTGTCGAGAAGGATGAGCTGAAAGTTCGAGTCAAGGGAAAGACTCTGACGATTGACGTGGACAATCCACAGAGACCTTATCATAAAGAGATTAGCCTACCAGCGAAAGTCCGCAAGGAAGATGCGAAATCATCAATGAGGAATGGAGTCCTCGAAGTTCGACTGAAGAAAGCATAGTCAAGGAGAGAATTGTCATGCAGAAACGGAAATCCAAGAAGATCCATAAAATGCGAGGCCGCCGTGCGGCTGGCTACGGTTTTAGTGCGGGTCATAGAGCCTCAGGTCAGAGAGGAGGCAAGGGTATGGCAGGCTCCAAGAAGCATCATTACATCAAGGTCATGCAGGAAAACCCACGCTACTTTGGAAAATGGGGCTTCAAGAGACCTCAGAAACTTGTTGATGATATGGCCGCTCTCAATATCGGAGATATTGATGAAGCTCTGGAGAGGCTGGTTGAGCGGGGTGGAGCCACTAAGAAGGGACGAAAATACACTGTGGACCTCTCAGTCATTGGCATTGACAAGATACTGGGCTCTGGCAAAGTCACTCACATCATCGACCTAGTTGGAGTGAAGGCCATCACAGTTCGAGCACGAGAAAAGATCGAAGCGAAAGGCGGGTCTGTGGACTTACTAAAGGAATAGAGCAAATCATCCTGCTATTCTTTTGACAGTGCAATCCTTCGTACTTGCCAAGCAATGTATAGAAGAGAGAGAGCTAATGCTGGAATGCCTAACATCAGTACAATTGCAATAGCAGCTTCTGGTGAATTCATGGCAAGGGGGCCTCCTGCGGCCATAATGGCTATCACTAAGAGAAGCATGATTAGAGTAATACAGCAAAACTCTGCCACTTCGCTTTCGGGACTAGTGCTTCTAGGAGCTTCATCTCTCTCGTTTTCATTCGAACTAAAGAATCTCCCCAACTTATACAAGCAAATCAATGACATAAATCATTCTGAGGGTTTTGGACTCAATCTCAGCAAGACCCTAAGCTTTAAGTGTTGACCTCTAAATCTCGGTCGAAAAACCTGCAGGAGACGAAAACTTGACGTCTACATTCCTAAGGGCATTATCACCATTCGTCCGAATAATGCCAGAAGTGAAGACTCCAGAGAGAGAGGTTTCATTTAGGGAAAAGGCTGTTTGGACCATAGTAATCCTAATTCTCTTCCTTCTAATGAGCCACATTCCTCTCTACGGAGTGGACAAGACAGTAGGAACTGACTATCTATGGGCACTGCGAGTCATCCTCGCAAGTACACGTGGAACCCTGATGGAGTTAGGAATAGGACCGATAGTCACTGCAGGACTAGTGATGCAGCTGCTCTCAGGGTCGAAGATCATTGATGTTGATTTTGGCGATCCAGAAGACAGAGCCCTATTCACTGGTGGTCAGAAAGTACTAGCCATGTTCATGACTGCGTTCCAAGCAATCGCCTACATTATGGGCAATGCGTATGGCGAGTTGACACCTGAGGCTGCAGTGATTGTATTCATGCAGCTGTTCATTGCAGGTATCGTTGTAATCCTCATGGACGAGCTCATACAGAAGGGATGGGGTCTTGGCTCAGGAGTATCATTGTTCATTATGACCAACGTTGCAGGCCAAGTGATGTTCAACGCACTGAACTTCATCGACCTAGAGGCTGCCGCACCAGACGGCTACAATCCGAATCCTGATATTGGCACGAACCTGCCAAAAGGTATCTTCGCAGCACTCATAGGAAATCTGCTGCGGTGGATGAATATTGGCACCGATGCAGGCGACCCAGTTGGATGGGGCTGGCTTCTATTCAGAGATGGGTTTACGCCTAGCATATTTACCCTGATAATCACGATGGGCATTGTATTGGGGGTCATTTGGATGGAAACAGTCCGAGTGGAGATACCTCTCCAGTATGCCAAATACAGAGGTATGAAGGCAAGATATCCAATCAAGCTGCTCTACACATCGAACATCCCGGTCATTCTTGCTCAGGCGCTATTTGCGAACATCCTGTTCTTTGGACAGATAATCTACACGAATTTCAATTCGCTGGGAAACAATCCATTCCTAAATCTCATCGGTGTCTTTGAACAAGATCCAGATAGTGCCAGAATGATAGCAACATACGGACTGAGTCGATATGTGACGCCACCTCAGGGGTTGTTTGCCCTCTTTGGCCCAGATGCGCCACCTGATGGATTACTGCACGTGGCAGTATACGCGTTCTTGATGATTCTGCTATGTTGGGGCTTCTCAAAGATATGGGTTGATATCAGTGGTATCGCACCCCGTGACGTTTCACGCCAGCTCTTAAACTCTGGCTACATTGTTCCGGGCTTTAGGAGGAGCGAGAAGGTTCTGGAGAGACTGCTAGAGCGCTACATTCCAATCGTGGCTAGTCTAGGTGGTTTCCTAGTGGGAGTCCTAGCTGCAGCAGCAGACGTCATGGGAGCATTGGCAAGCGGTACCGGTATCCTCCTGATGGTGTCTATCATTAAGCAGTACTATGAGCAGATTGCAAAGGAACAACTCTCGGCGATGGGCGGCGAGGGTGTCCAAGGGCTGCTTGGGATTATCTAAATTGCACTGGCGAGGTCAATCCTCGCCTCTTTTCCTTTATTTTTAGACGCTATTTGACTTCTGACAAACCTAAAATGGGTTAATGTGTCCCGAGGAGCGACTAAATAGTCTGGTTTAGGGGTTGCATAAATGAGTAATACCAACAGTAGGATACGCTATCTTTTGCCCGTATTCCTATTCCTTCTGGGTGCATGGTTCACATGGGATATGATAACTGAAGTCACTGATGTGATTAGGCCTGTCGCGATTTTGCCTATGATGAGCACGTTATGGCGTGTCGATGTGAGTTTCTTCCTTGTAATTGCAATTCCTATATTCCTACTCGAATACGCCATTATAGCTGTGCCAGCTGCCAGTCTATTGCTGCTATACGCCAGCATTATGAGATCAGCCTCATATGAGATGAACATCATGAACATTGGGACGGAATTTGGCGGAGTTCGCATGGTGCGTAGAGCAGTGGCTCCGGCCCTCTTCAGCCTCAGCTCATCCAATTTCCTGATTGTTCCTATTAGAGAGTGGCTATTTGGTCCTGAGCCTGCAATTCCGCCAGGAATGGGAATTGCCTTCAACTTTGCCTTGTCTTTGATGGCGGGCTTACTTTTCCTCTTAGTATCTCTTCCACTGTTTATGCCTACATGGGTCCTCAATGATGCAGGAATAGTCACCCATCTAAAAGACGATAAGTTGAACATTCGCCAGTGTCCTGACACTCAAGGCGTCGGCAGATGGGTAGGCAATGTGTTAGGGGGATTCGCAATAATCGCTTATCCAATCTCTGCATTCCAGAACTACTTCTTGAATCCACTATTGGAAGATCCTCTTGTTTTCACAAATATCGACAGTCTAGTTGTAAGCCTTTTCTGGACAATTGGACTACCATTCCTTGTTATGGCATTTATCTTGCCAGTCATAGCTGCCAACGAGTTGAATCAGAAAAGACTTAGACGCCAGGTTTCCGGAGTTGCAACAAAGATGGGAGCAACTGTAGTCTTGAAGCCACAGATTGAGAAGATTGACAGTGAGGCGGCCTTGGCAGCCAAGAAGCGTGTGATTAAGAAAGAAGGCATCCTTCAAACTGAAGAAGTCGCAGATATAATAACATCAGCAAAGGGCATCAAGAAACCTAAGAAGAATGACAAGAAGAAGAAGCCATCTAAGAAGAAGTAACGACCGTACAGAATCTATATAACGCAGACAGCGGGACCACCAGCAAACTTAGTGTAAGTTCGGATGGTTGGATTCAATGGCCGAGGACAGAAAGGTCGTCATTGTTACAGGAATTCCAGGTGTCGGAAAGACGACTGTTATCAACACTGCTGTGCAGATGGTAAAGGATGAACACAACGAAGAGGTACTTGTTCTCAATATTGGAACAGAGATGTTTGAGATAGCTTCTGAACGTGGCCTCATCAGGGATAGAGACGAACTGAGAAAGATGACCACAGCAAAGCAAAGAGAGGTGCAGAGGTCTGCTGGAGAGGAAATTGCACGGAAGGCGAAAACTGCCAGAGTCATCGTCGACACCCATACTCTCATCCAAACGAAGAACGGCTTCCTGATCGGTCTTCCCGAATGGGTATCAAAAGCCATTCAACCCAAGACAATGGTGTTGGTAGAAGCGGATCCCGAGAAGATTGCTGGTCGAAGGACTACTGATGAAACCAGAACACGCGATGCTCAATTGACTGATGAGATTGATACACATCAGAGAATGTGCAGAGCTGCAGCGGTTTCTGTTGGCACGATTACTGGAGCGACCGTTAGAATAATCAAGAATAGAGAGGGAAAGGTAGAAGAGGCCGCCTCCGAATTAGCAGCTACATTGATGGAGTGAGACAGATGCAAGATATCTTCGCAAATTTCCAGCTGTGGTT
>JASFEL010000059.1:0-5983 GCA_050124855.1 Candidatus Thorarchaeota archaeon
GCAGCCGGAGAACCTGGACTGTTTTATTGAACTGGGTGTCTTGGTAGGTGTCTTTATTGAATACATTCCGATGATGCATGAGAATTTGACTGGAACCGGTCACAAGTCTATGAACGATAAGGCTGAATTGATGCTTACAGCAGTGGAGAGGGATGAGTTCCGATCTAAGGTCCTTGAGTACCGCAGAGAGAATTCTTTCTATGTCATCCACTCTCCCGGAGATGAGGATTACTTTGGCGGATGTGTATCTGCGGGTCGAGGATTCGCGCATGTCACTCCTTCAGGCGATCTTACCGCATGTCCTGTTTCCAACCTAGCCACGCACAACCTCTCCACTGCATCCTTCAGGGCTGGACTAGCAAGTCCGTTGTTTAGAGCAATTCGTGAGAATGAACATCTCCTCACAAACGAGGACACACCCTGTGCACTCTTTGGTCATCCTGATGAAGTCCAAGAGATTGCTAAGTCGGTGGGCGCTTACACTACTGATGGCTTGGAAGTTTCATAATTTAGGTGAAAACAATGTCTACGTCATTCAACACAATTGTTGACGATCTGAAGTCGAGCTTTGGGCTCGCAAAGGACAACATTCTCAGCTATTTCTTAGCTAATCTAGGAATGCTGATTGCCGTTGCCCTTTTACTGGGATTAGTGATGGTACCGATTTTGGTTGCCGCTTTATTACTAGTTGGTACCAATCCAGCAACATGGGAAGCGGTTGGTCTAGGGCTTGCAGCTTGGGCTGAGAGTAATCCATGGGCAGTAGGTGGAGTAGCAATTCTATTCTTCATCCCCTTTGTTGCTCTATTCCTGACTGTGGTCGGTTCAATCTATGGCATGAGCAAGGATCTAATCGCTCACGGTGAGACCAAGGCTGAGAGAGCCTTTTCCTGGTTCAGGCACAAGTTCCTGACCTTTGCTGGTGCAGGAGTCCTTCTGACGATAATCATTATCCTTCCTCCGGTGGTTGTCTGGGGCTCTATATCCATACTCATGGGTTACAGCATCCCCGTCTCTCTCGTTCCTCTCCTGTCAGTGTCTACATTCGTCTGGGTCTTCCTCACAGTTGGCCTATGTGCAATGGTGTTCCCTGCCATCACATATGGTAAGGGAGTTCAGGATGCCTTCAAGGAGTCCTTCCAACTGGCACGAGAGCGCTTTGATCATGTCTATGGTCTACTGAGTGCTATAGTGGTTCTAGCCGTTGCATCATATGGTCCAGTTATCATGTGGGGCCTCACTGTACCTTTCTCTGGCGCATTTATGGCGTTTGATGCTGTAGCTATAGCAATCATGGTCTGGACGGTCTTTGTGACCTTCCTATGGCTCTTGGTCCTATTGCCCATGACGATCATTGCATTCACGAAAGTATATGCCGAGATGACCGGTGGTCAGGTGGCAACCCAGAAGCCTCTCCCCATTCCCTTGGTATAGGAGGTTTCTAAACTGAGGGTGCCTCGAATGACTTTTCAAAGAGGCACTCTCTACCATTTTATAGGGTGATACAATGAGCAACAAAAACGCAAGCATTGGAGTATTGATAGACGACCTCAAGGTGGGCTTCAAGTTCGCCGTGAAGAACATCCTCTCTTTCCTATTAGGGATGATTGGAGTCCTCATTGTCACTCTGGTCGTTATGATGATTGGATTCGCAATAGTATCTATCCCCCTCCTCTTTGCAGTAGGTGGGCCAGAGGGTTTTGTAACTTTCTTTGACTCTCTGGGCGTTATCTTGGAATCGATCTTTGTAGCACAGCCGGACCCTGCTGCTGCTAGTCTAGGAATCTTAGTCATCCTACTCCTACTGACTCCCTTCATTGTCGCAATAGGTGTAGTCTTTGGGATGGGTAGAGAGATTGTTGAGAGTGCAGGAACATCAGCTGAAGGTGTCTTTGTCTGGTACAGAAAGAAGTTCTTCTCACTCGCTGGTGGCGGGATTGTGATGTTTATAATAATCGGCTTGCCCCTTCTCCTAGTATATGGCTCCCTCTTCTTAGCTGGGTATGTAGCTACAGGTCCACTCGGAGCAGTTCTTGCCTCCTTAAGCGCAATATGGATCATGCTTTCATCTGGAATGATGACAATGGTATTTCCTGCCATCATTGACAATTACTCGGTCATTGATGCAACTCGTCAGTCTATACGTCTGTCAATCAGATATTTTGACAGAGTGTTCTCAACCTGGTTTGCGTTCATATTAATCATAGTCCTCATGTTTGCACCAATTGGCATCGGGATGGCAGCATTTGCAGTGCCATCATTTGGAATTGATTTCATGGCAACAGGTATCTATGCCGTCATCGCCGCATTCGTTCTAGTGCTCATTGTACTCCCCGCGTTGGTGATTGCTCTAAGCAGGCTCTACATGATTCTTAGCGGCATCGAAGTCTCAAGTGCAACCCAAGTTGAGCCTGATGTAAGTCTTGTTGGAGGTATGTGAGTCGTGGAAAATGGGTCAACAAAAGCTCCTATGAAGGACTTAGAGGTCATCACAGATACGAAGAAGATCAAGATACTATTCGAGCCAACTAGGGCAAGCATTGTGTTCCAGTACTTGGTGAATGCTTCATACACTGTAAAACAGCTCTCAGATGAACTCGATAAGAACCCAGGTACAATCCTTCATCACATACAGAAGCTGCAAGACATTGGCGTTGTCGTCCAGGAAAGAACAGAGATGACGCCAACTGGCATAGTTCAAAGGTATTATCGTGCAACAGCCAAAGAATACCGTCTAGGCATTAGCGGAATGATGGAAGCCAATGGCGGTGTTGCACAGTTTGCTAAAGACCGACTCAAGTCCATTGTATCAAGCCTCTCGGTCTATGGTATCGAGATTCCAGAGTCTCAGGTCGAGGAGGCTATGGATGTATTGAGGAGGTTGATTGAACGGGAGAATGCTGTGAACTCGGACCTGCCTATAGCAGATGAGAAACGGTTTCACAAGATGCCTTCCTCTCTTAGGGGCGATGCATCCCGAATCATGCGTCGCTTCTCTCTTGAAGAAGATTCGGAATATCAAAAGCTGCGTGAAGAGTGGCACCGCCTTCTCCGATCGCATCGCAAAGTAGGTATAGGAAATGAGTAGTTACGAAAGAAATACTGGAATGGTAGTGTGTATACTTGGTGTGATAGTTGTAGGTGCGGTCCTTGTGGGCGCTTTCTCATACTTTGGTCCCGGAACCTGGGGTTGGTTTTTGGGCGATGATACTGTGTATTATCATTTCGACAGCACTTTGGATGGCACAACAGGAACAGTCAATCTTGACGTTGATGTCATAACTGGCGGAGTCAATATAGACTTCGAAGACAATGTCACACTGTTGTATAGGATAGATGTTGGAGCCAGTAACCGAACGGTTCAGGAGTTTGGCGCGCCAACAGTCACTTTCTCCGCTAACACTATAACTTATGATTACACTACAGCAGCTATCAATATCACGTTGGGTAGTGGCGTCAATTATACATTGGATGTTACCACTGATACCGGCGCAGTTGACTGTGATGTCATACAGAGTGCACACATTGGTGATGTTACTATCACAACCGGCACTGGAGCTATTGACTTCTTCATGGGCAGTGGTGTGGTAGTTATTGGTAGTCCAGACTTCAGCTTTGAAACTACTACTGGAGCGGCTGAACTGAATATAGTCCTCCCCTCTGGGGTCGGCGGCAGCATTGAGGCTGACGTTGGCACGGGGTCTGTAGACATCGATGCACCCGGATGGACTGAGATAACATCAAAGCACTATGAGTCCAGTGACTATGATACTGCAAGCCAGACTGTGACTATTGTGGTTCAGACTGGCACAGGAGCAGTTGAAGCAGACATTAGCTAACCGCACGCCTTTTGGAGGGACTCTTTCCCTCCTCTCTCTTTCTTTTCTTCTTCATGTGATGCAGCTGACTAATTCTAATCCATTGGTATTGATGAACGGTTACCTTTTAACCCGACGCGCTTAAAAATAGGCTGTAATGTCCGACCATCATTCAGAAATTGACATGTCGGAAGTCTACCAGCTGCCCCACCAACAGGTCAGCCTCTCTGATTTTCCAAGCGATGAGGAATGGATACTAGATATTGGAGGCGGCGGTGAAGGCATCATTGGCAGACTGAAGGGGCGTCAGGTTGTCGCTATTGATAAACGGAGGCCCGAGTTGGAGAGTACTACTAGTGATGCCCTGAAGCTTGTCATGGATGCAAGAGAGCTTCAATTCCTTGAGAAATCGTTTGGGACCGTCACGATATTCTTCTCCCTGATGTATATGCCATTTGAGGATCTTGATACGATATTCTCTGAGATTGCTCGTGTCCTGAAGCCTGGAGGAGAACTGCTGATGTGGGATGTCAAGGTGGAGGTTCCTACTGACCTGGACCCCAAGATCAAGTATTTCATGGTGCCTCTGACGGTAACGTTTCCTGATGGCACTACTAACGAAACCGGGTATGGTGCCTACATTCGAAATCAGAACATTGAGTCCTTTGTTACTGTTGCTACTGATCATGGATTTGAACTTGAAGAAACTAAGGCGAATGATCTCACATTCTATGCACGGCTCAGTCTGCGCAAAGGTTAGGCTCCCGATAATTACTTACTTCAACTACTTGAGTCGTAAAATTCATATTTGATTCCTCAGCGGACCAATTGTTCTTCTTCTGGAGGCTAACGGATGTCTAGCAGACACACTAAAGATAAGGTCCGAGACTTTGAGTTGACTGACGAGGATGCAGCCCGTCTGGCTGAGTGCCTCACCAGCTTCAACGACTCTGACTCTTGGCCAGGTGGATTCAATCAGGGAAATCCGTTCAGTGCAGATGATGTCTTGGAATTCAAGCAGAAGACTGATGATATCCGTGTCATTGTTGCCTACGAAGGAGATAGGATTATTGGTCATTGTGATGTCTGTCAGCATAACCAAGATCTTGAAGCCGCCTATGTCGGTCTACTAGGAGTGAATCCTGCATTCCAAGGTAAGGGTTATGGAAAGGCTATGCTAATAGAGGCTGCTGAAACTGCAGCAAAGGCTGGCTTACGTCGTATAGATTTACACACCTGGGCTGGCAACTTGAAAGCTGTGCCTCTCTACAAACGAGTTGGATACATGTGGTTTCCAAATACCCGGGTGTTGATGGAGTCGCATATTCCGGGGATACTCAACAATCCTATATTCCAGGATTTCTTTGAGCGCTATTATTGGTATGACGCATACAAGCCTGACATAAAACAGGAACCTGATGACTTTGTTGAGGAGGGGATTGGAGTCTTCAAGTATCACTTTGAGGGTGACAATGGAGATGCTATTGATGTCATCATTGACAAAGAGGCAAAGGGGATCTGTGGCTTCAGCCTCACATTCGACGGAGCGACAATATCAGCTAAGGTTGCGCCTGAAACACATACTGGATATATTGCAGTCGGAGAGTATTCCTTTGAACTCACGGTCATCAACGGCGGGAGCAAGGAACTCGCGTTCAGTGCGACAGCAGCTCCATCAGAGAATTTCATAGTTAAGACGGATGATGACTTCTCAGGTATCCTTAGCCCTGGTGAAGAAAAATCCCTCCGCGGTACCTACGCAATCTCAAATGCTGCAAAGCACATCGATCGGGAAATCAATCCAGATGACAAAGTCAAGACTCAGGTTGAGTGGTCCTTGACTCTTGGTGAGTCCAGCACAAAGCTGTATAGTGGGCTTATCCCTGTAGCCGCCATCAGTCTTAGTCTAGGCCCTGCATATCCTTGTCTTTCTCCAGGCGAGTCTAAGATAATTAGTCTTGGATTTCGAAACAACACTGAGGAGTTAATCACTGGATCTATTGAATTCGCTGCTCCAACTAATCAAGACCTAGGGGTCGAAATGGTTGAGTTCACACTCTCAGCTCATGAACACGCTGAACAGGCCCTATCGATTGTAGCAAATGCTGTTGATGCAGCTGACATGATATCTATCAACGCCTCCGTATTCGTAGGGGTTGAAGATG
>JASFEL010000060.1:0-5927 GCA_050124855.1 Candidatus Thorarchaeota archaeon
TTAGCCAACTCACTCAGACTGAATCTGGTTGCTGGCATATGGTCATTTATTGAGTCAATCTCATGCTGTACTATCTTGTCAATTGGTGGCGTCACATCTGGCCCTCCGTGACACGGCACACCACGAACCTATGATCCTTTTCCAAGGGGTCAAGGGTAACATTTTCAATAACCTCAAGGCCCTGGTCATCTAATGTGGCTATCTCGCTGCTATAGATTTCATCAATCGGCGCTGCTGAATCAATACTTCTCGCTTTGATAGCAATCAATCCCCATGCACCAAAACCGCAGAAGACCCTGATATTGTCAATTAAAATTCGGGCTTGATGCGGCTGGGCAATGTCCTGATAGACCACATCAATTGGTCCAGCTACGAACGGGGCATACTTTGTAGGGTGTCTGGCGTCTTCGATAATTGGAACAATATTACTGCGGGACTCGGCTAGCTGCAGGAGTCCTCGAGCTGTTCGTGCTGAAAACTCGACTGCATAGATAACACCCTGGGGGCCTACTATATCTGAGCAATGGCTTACTGTAGTGCCCGATGCAGCTCCAAGATACAAGACTCGCGATCCCGGCTGGATTGGCATCTCTCTGACCCCCTTCTGAATAGCAGCAGCGAGCTTAGACCTTCGTGGATTCCAAATACGAAAGTCACCCTTTTCCTCGATGGTTAAGACTTTTTCACCGTAGACGCTCTGTCCGGGAACAACACTCCGTGTAGCAAGAGATGATTTGGCTTTGTCACCAATCCGGAAGACGCCAGGAAACCTGTGATTCTCCACAATGGTCATTGTTTCTTGCCTCTTCGTTTCTTCTTCTGATTACCACGAGGTTTCCCCCGCTTTGATGGTTTCTTAGTGAATTTCTTTGCAGGCTTTGGCGGAGGTTCTTCAGCATTCTGCTTTTGAATCTCACTCACTCTTTCAAGGAACTTCTTCTTGAGCTCTGTTCCAATGTCTCTCTTGGAATACGCATCAATACGTGCCGCAATTGAGATTTTCCCTGCCAACGCTCTTGCAATCTTACCCCTCTGCCAATAGGGGGCACTATGAATTTCAGGAACCTGATAGATGATGCCATGTTTCGGCGGATCCGTTCCAGTCTTCAGACTTCGAAACAGCGCCTTTTCCGCGCCATAGATTTGGACTGTGCTAGAGGGCTTTTTGGCTAAGTCTATCAATGATCCTGCAAGGCTGATTAAGCGGGCTCCCACCAGAGGGCCGACAAGAGTAGTTATGTTAGGTGCAACAGATTCCATAATCTGGCCAACATATTCCTCAATCTCACGTCTCTTGACATAAAGGGTCTGAACGGTGTTCGCCAAGCTTTGTGCAATAGACAAATCGTTGGCTTCGAAAGGTGCCCCTAGGTCTCTGAGCATTGCATTCATGATATTTTGAGCTTGCTGTTCTGGAACTCCTGCTTTGGACAGACAATCAATTTCGATTCTTGAACGCTCTCCACAATTGCTCACCACATTTGCGAATACCTCATGCTCCTCTACTAAATCATTCAAAGAAGGATGATGAAGCGAGTACCATTCTCTCAGTCTCATCGCTAGAATGTTGATGGACCTATCAACTTCACCGATTGCATCTATTGCATGTTTCACGAGAAGGTCTTTCTCTTCACTAGCGGCAGTTATCGCTGCCCGAGAGATATGAATAGCCACCTCTCTTCTAAATGAAGCAATGTCATCCTTCTCCTTCAGAAGGCCCGATTCTAAGAGATAAGCGTCTTGAGTATCGCGGAAGGACTTGAATACAGTTGATGTTTCATTCACACTTACTGGAACTTGAGTCAAGCTGGACAGCGCACGGTTTACCATACCATTCTCAACTACAACACTCTCGACTCCAAGACTCGCTAATTCCTTAGATATGTTCTCCAAGCAGTCTGTAGGTTGTCCTTCTCCTAGGATGGCGAACTCGGAAGATATCGCTTCCATGTCAGGGTATACAACCTGTTCTGAGATGACCTTCCCCTTCTCATCAAGTAAGAAGAGACCAAAGCTGGTGAGGACTAGATGGGCTATCAATCTGTTCTTCCCCGAGCTTGATTGACTGCTCGTGAGTCGGATAAGTTTAGTGCTAGGCCACGTTTACCAGCTGCCGTCTACCTTATTACGAGAAAACCCCCAAATTGGCGCCTAGGTGCTCTCTTGAAGATACAAGGATATTGGCTTGCTTCAGGGATTCTGGGAGTCACCAGTTCTACTCTACGTCGTGTGCATGAGTCGGGAGCAGATGCTGTTGTCACGAAATCTATAGGTCCTAGACCCAGAAAGGGACATCCCGGACCCATTTTGGCTACTTCTCACGGCGGATTACTCAATGCAGTAGGTCTGACAAATCCTGGTATTGATTCCTTTGCGGAGGAAATGGCTGAACTCAAGAAGAGTGGTGTTCCAATTGTCCTCAGCATCTTTGGGAACTCGCCTCAAGAGTTAGCTGATGTGGCATCCAAAGGAGTAGAGATGAAGCCGGAAGCGATTGAGCTCAATCTATCCTGTCCTCATGCTGAAATTGCGCAGATTGCTCATGACTCCGATCTCACATACGAATATGTGAAGGCCGTCAAGGAAGTCGTTGAGTGTCCTGTATTTGCTAAGATCACTCCAAATGCTTCTGATATTGTTGCAGTGGGAATTGCTGCAGAAAAAGCCGAAGCCGATGCAATTGTGGCAATCAACACTGTACGTGCTATGAAGATTGACATTCACCAGAGGCGTCCTGTTCTAGGGAGCAAAGTAGGTGGCCTATCTGGCCCTCCCGTATTTCCAATCGCTGTAAGATGCATATTCGACCTTCATAACTCACTCTCAATACCCATCATAGGTGTGGGGGGAGTGACCGCATGGCAGGATGCCGTGGAGATGCACCTTGCTGGTGCGAGTGCAATTCAAATTGGAACTGCAGTGATAGATGGACTAGACGTGTTTGGAGAGATCAAAGAAGGCGTTCAGAATTACCTCAAAGATGAAGGATTCTTACAGGTGTCTGACATAGTGGGTCTAGCAAGGAGGTAATCAGTCTTGAATCTTGATAGACTAATGGGGCGACCAACATCCGTAAGGGTCACTGATGTGGTGGAGGAGAGCGACAAGACCCGAACAGTCAGATTCAGCTACCCATATGATGACATCGAGTTTCACCCAGGTCAATTCATGATGATCTGGGTACCAGACGTTGATGAGGTTCCAATGAGCATTTCATACTGGAATCTTCCTGATGTAGGAGTGACAGTAGCACCAATTGGTGAAACCACTAAAGCTCTGGCCTCATTGGATGTTGGACAGCTAATCGGAATACGCGGTCCATTTGGCACATCTTTCAAGACGAATTCCAAGAATGCACTTGTTGTTGGAGGTGGTATTGGGATGGCCCCGCTAAGACCACTGACCTATGAACTTCTTACCCAGAATGTGCAAGTGACTCTGCTTATTGCTGCCAAAACAAAGGGCGACTTGGTCTATCTGAAGGAGTTTGATAGTCTCAGCAACACGAATCTTCGACTCCAGAAATCTACTGATGATGGGTCTCTGGGACATAAAGGACTTGCAACTGAAGCAACGGAAAAGATTCTGGCTAAAGAGACCCCAGATACACTCTATACATGTGGTCCTGAACTGATGATGCTTGGGCTCTATGAGCTGGCAAAATCGCATAACGTCACCTTTCAAGCCTCCCTTGAACGTTTCATGAAGTGTGGCTGTGGACTATGCGGGACCTGTGCTCTCGATCCCACAGGAGATCTCGTGTGCGTTGAAGGACCGGTCTTTAGCGGTGACCAACTCTCAAAAATCACTGAGTTCGGGAAATACCATCGTGATTCGATGGGTCTGAAGAAGGAGTGCTGAAATTACCTAGTCTTAGCCTGTCCAACCATCTTTCCTTTCACAAAGCGCTTTGTGAAGTTCCTCTTATTGCGCACTCGAGGAATTGGTGTGTGACGTTCACGACCATGAACCTTTGGGGTTGACTCTCGGACTTTTCCAGCCTTTGTCAATGAACCATGTGAACCTGGCATCTTGTTCTACCTCTACGGTTATGTTCCTGTGACTCTGATTGTGGTTTTAAGGATTGCCTTGTGGAAGGGCAGTTGCTATGTAAATTGACGGACCATATCCTTTAACCGGACGCTTGAGTCTAATCTCTTAGAATGCCTGTAACGGATGACTATGTATTGTATAGGGAAATTATCGATTGCCTTCTCAAATCAGAGAAGCCTCTTGACAGACGTGAGATAAATCGGATCAAGAGCAAAATTTGTGGAAAGCATAGTGCATCTCGAGTCCCCTCGAACGCAGACGTACTTCAAGCAGCAATTCCTGAGGAGCTGGAAATACTTCAGCCCTTGATGCAGAAGCGACCTGTTCGTACAGTGTCTGGTGTTGCTGTTGTAGCAGTGATGACAGAACCCCACAAGTGCCCTCATGGAGAGTGTGCTTATTGTCCTGGTGGACCTGATGCAGGAGTTCCACAGAGCTATACTGGACATGAACCTGCTACTATGAGAGGATTGCAGAACGACTTTGATTCATTTAGGCAGGCAGAAACCAGACTCAAGCAGCTAGATACTATCGGTCACTCCATCCAGAAGGTCGAACTGATAGTCATGGGCGGTGACTGGTGTTCAAAGGAACCCGCCTATCGGGAGTCATTTGTCAAAGGCTGTTTCGATGCAATGAATGGAGTAGTCAGTGAAAGTCTGAATGAATCTCAGAAGACGAATGAAACTGCTGAGGTTCGTAACGTAGGACTCACATTTGAAACGCGACCAGACTGGGTAACTCCTAAAAGTGTTGATGAAATGTTGAGAATGGGTGCTACCCGCGTTGAAATCGGAGTTCAAACACTTTCGGATGAAGTCTTGGAACGCGTGCAGAGAGGGCATCTGCTTGAACAGACCATCCAAGCCACAAAGATGCTCAGAGATAGTGGACTGAAAGTATGCTATCATATGATGCCTGGTCTACCTGGAAACACTCCTGATTCTGACCTTGAAGACTTCAAGACATTGTTCACTGACCCTAGACTCCAACCGGACATGCTAAAGATCTATCCTACGCTTGTGGTTAAGAACACCAAACTGTTTGAATGGTGGGAACAGGGAATCTATAGCCCCTATTCTAATGATCAAGTTGTGGAGCTGGTTTCCAAGGCTGTTAGTAGGATGCCAGAGTATGTTCGTATCCAAAGGATGCAGAGAGACATCCCCCTCCATCAGATAGAGGCTGGACTCAGTAAAGGGAATCTTCGAGAGCTAGTTCATCATCAAATGAGCGAGATGGGGCTGCGAAATCCAACTATCCGATTTAGGGAGATAGGCCATTACCAAATCCGGACAGGAGAAAAGGTGAGTTACGATAGCATCGAATTGGTGCGTCGTGACTATGAAGCTGCAGGCGGATCAGAGATTTTTCTCTCCTTCGAGGAGCCGATTCTAGATGTCATCTTTGGATTCCTCAGACTTCGGTTGCCCAGTAATGATGCACATCGCTCTGAGATCAATCAGAGTCCTTGCGCTATTATCAGGGAGCTTAGAGTGTATGGACCTGTGGTAGAGATAGGCGAGAGGAATCTAGATGCTTGGCAGCATTTGGGTCTAGGAGACCGGATGCTCAAGGAGGCGGAAAGAATCACGCTTGAGGAGTTGCAAGTCAATAAACTGGTTGTGAATAGTGGAATCGGAGTCAAAGAATACTATCGTACTTTTGGATTCAATGATACAGGTCCTTATCTCACCAAGAATCTTTAGAACACGTGCTCCAAAAACTCATCGAGCACTCGATTGAACTCGTCTGGATTCTCAAGGTTGGATGCGTGTCCAGCATCAGGGATTATGACTTTCTTGGAGCCCTCAATAAGCTCTATCATCTTGTTTGCATGCGGAAAGACAGCCTTTCGTTCATTCTCGCCTAGT
>JASFEL010000061.1:0-5915 GCA_050124855.1 Candidatus Thorarchaeota archaeon
GCATCCTTGAGTTTCAGTGTTTCAAACTTTGGGGGACCTCCCTCCAAATCCCTTACAAACCAGACTAAACCACCGAAGGTCGAGGCTGTGTTGTCAATCCCTGACGGAGTGCCGTGTGAACCTTTCTCCCCCTCATATGCAATTGCGTTTATCCTATCATCATCAAAGCCAAGGCTAAATTCATCATCTAGTGCACGGGCAAGTGACACGCAGAGTGCAGCACTGGCACCATACCCTGAAGCACAGACCAGGTCCCCCTCGTACTCAATATGAATGCCCATGTCAGTTAGGTCCATTCCTGCAGATTCCAGCACATTATTGATTGAAATGGCCTGTTCATCCTTTTTCTTTGCCTTGTAGCCTGGCACCTCAGGTCTTCTGTCATCGACAGTCCATCCTAGACTCTTCGACCGACTTACATATGCTACAGTCTTTGAAGATATCCCAGCAGCTAGTGCAGGAAGTCCATAGACCACAAAATGTTCTCCGAATAATATGCTCTTACCGAATCCTATGCCTTCGCCCATTCTCTCACACTCAGTCCCTGAGATTTGCAGTCGGAAGGCGTAACGCCACTTTTGAACTCTTCCTTAGTCACTAGTCAGATATTTTCGTGCGCAAGACTCTTTTCGGGTTTCGAAATGCAATAGTTGCGATGAAAGTACTGGATCTATTCTCAGGAGCAGGTGGCTTCTCCTCGGGTTTTGCGAGTACGAGTGATACACATCTGGCTGTGGACATCGATCCAGTTGCATTGGCTACTTATTCCCTAAACTACCCCGCGGCTAAGACAATTCAGCGAAGCATTGCAAGTCTTCACTCGATTGAATTGGAACGTGAACTCGGAGGCAAACCTGACATTATCATTGCTTCTCCGCCATGTGAGGAGTTCAGCCAAGCAAATCCAGACAGTGCAAAATCTGCCGCTGAGAGGATATATGGGACCGGTAGTGCACGACTTGTACTTGACACTATCAGGATAATCGGTGACCTATCACCCGAGGTGTTTGTGATTGAAAACGTAGCCGCACTCATCAAAGCCGGAGGCAAGGAGATAGTGCGTCGTGAGCTAGAAAGAGTTGGAATCGATGATGTGTGGTTCAATCTAGTACGTGCTCATAAACATGGCAATCCATCCAAGCGTCTTCGGCTGTTCATTAGCAATATGAAACTGGACCTTCCTCATGGAGTCCCCCCTCGTGTGATGGAAGCTATCGGAAACCTCCCCCCACTTGACCAGGATGCTCTTTTTTCACCAGAAAACGAAGTTTCAAACCATAGACGACATTCAGTGACCGAGGATAAGTTGAAACAAATCAGGAGAACCCGCTGGCGCCATGGTGCCAAACGTTTCCGAGTTGGTAAGAAGAGAAGCTTGCCTAACTGGGTTCGATTGACCCCTGACCAGATCTCAACGTCGATTATTGGTCTATCTCGTTATATACACCCATTTGAGGATAGACTCCTTACAGTTCGTGAACACGCAAGACTCATGAGCTATCCTGATTCATTTGTGTTCACGGGACCAACGGACAGCCAATACAATCAAGTGGGTGAGAGTGTCCCGCCCTTGATATCCCATCTCATTGCAGAGGAGGTCCGAACATACCTTGAATAAAACAATGAAAGACGTCTATGTTGTGCTTCACAATGTTCATGCTGTGAGCAAGGTGATTGAAACCGCTCAGGTAGTCTATGGACTTGGCTTTCCCAACTTCGTAGTGTCGAAAGCTGAAGGTTCTGCAGCTCAAACCGGAGTGCCTGAATCAAACCGCCTTGCACTGAAAATGAAAGGAAGCTTTGCAGTCTTACCTGACATTCGTGATGTCCTTGAGATGCTAGATGTAGATCGGCCTCTAATGGTAACATCTCCAGTATTAGTCAAGGAGCGACTAAACACAGACGAAATATCAAAGAAAATAGGGAATGGGGAACGAGTTGTCATTGTATTCTCTGGAAGTAACAGTTCCTTCTCAAGGAAGGAGATGGACATGGGGGAGTGTGTGAGTCTGAATGCGAGAGTTGACATAGGACCTGCTGGTTCTGCAGCTATTGTCCTTCATGAAATAGCTGGAAAAACCGCATAACCAGTATATCTGAGAATAAGATGGTGGGCCGGACGAGATTCGAACTCGCGATCCCTTGGATCCGAACCAAGAATCACTGTGGCACACATCATATGAGTGATGGTGTGATACCAAGCTAGACCACCGACCCATGGCTGGAGTCAATCGTCAGAGTGAATCATTTAATGATTTCGTTGAACCTCTGCTGCAGTATTTCTACCGTTCCAAGATAGACTCCTGATACACTATATACTTCTGAGCTAATCAGGTCTGCACACTTGTTCTCAAAGATGGGTCCATGAAACTTGGTCTTTGGAGAGTTTACTTGAAGTCCTGCAAACATTTCATTGAAGCTTGGCAATGTTATTAGTGTCCCATAACAATCATCTGAATTCTCCTGAACTCCTATTCCTTGCCGAACGCAGTTCTTGTCCAACTTCGATTTTAAAACTACAGGAATTACTCCAGCGTAGCGTCTTCTATGAGCCCTATCCAACTCTGAAGCATCGACAGCCCTGACACTGCGGATTGTAGGATGATTGTGTCCAATCACAAGGATTTCAGCTTCTAAAACGTCTGGAGATGGCCAGGCGTGTCCGTGAACGATTCCAATCTTCTCAGTTTCACCAATAATTGCAATACCATGCACATCCACTACCGTGACTTTCCGTGGCAAGAGTGGAAGCAGATTTCCATCATGATTTCCAGGAACTACATATGTTGGATTGAGATCTGCTAGTGTTGACATGAACTCTGGAATCAGGCTCCAGTTGAAGTGACTGTGTGCTGTAATTGTGTGTTTGACATCTCCGATGATGTAAATCTCTGAAACACTATATTTCTCTCTAAGTGCCGATATCCTCTCAATCATGCTACTATGCTGTGAGGGGAACAAAACTCCTTTTGTCTCATATAGCTCATGCTCATATCCAAGATGGAGGTCAGCAATCAATAGGATCGTCTTGTCATCGCTCTGAATCACCAATGCGCGATCTTCGAAGACTGTTTCCATTGCATTGAGACCTCAATAATACAACATTTTAACCTGAGCGTATAGATTTCTAATTGACATGGTCCTCCCTCCAAATGAAGTCAAACGCCTTTCGAAGGAAGAACTGACCCAGAGCGACATAGAATATTTTCGTGAAAAATATGACAAGAGATTCATCCGGGCTCTTAGAGCAGTCGAGGAAGGTAGAGCTATTAAATACAGCTTTCAGCCAAGTGGAACCACAAAATGGGTCGTACGAGGACAGAGGCGAGAATATCTTGTTGTTCCCCAAGTGTTCTGCACATGTCGCAGTTTCTATCATTCAGTGGTAATAGATCGGGAAATCAGTATGTGCTATCATCTTCTAGCTCAACGGATTGCTGAGATTCGTAATCAATACCAATCAATCGAATCGACCGATGCAGAGAGGCGGAAAATGAGTGCCGAACTACGGCGAACCGACTGAGTCTTGAGGATACAATCTTCGAACTGAGGATAACTTTTTAACACGGCCCAGAGTTTGCCACGCTGACTGAGCCAAAGGTCGGATACGCTCATGCCACGTTACAGAAGAGCATCAAGTATAATCTCAGCGGTAATCGCAGTAATGATTCTTCTATCCTGCTTTCAAGTCACAGTGAGTGCACAGGCTGACCTAGATCCCATTGTTGTGCTTTATGACTCAGAGCACTCACCTCAGTTCTTAGCCGATGATGAGGAAGAAGGACTCAAACTTATGCTTGACATGGTAAATGCATCTACAAGGTACATTGTCAAGGTAAACACCGACCCAATTCGTAATAACACGCTGAGCAATGTCGATGTCCTGATAATCGCCAGCCCAGATGGGAATAATGCGTTTACTTCATCAGAGGTGACTGCTATAGATGCAATGATGAACAATGGTAGCTCACTACTACTAATGGGCGATCCGTCTATTGGACCGAACTCGACATATTGGTCTGCCTCTCAATTTCAGGACCTAGGTGAAACGATTGCGCTGAACCGACTTCTTGATTCCCTGAATATCACTGGGCCAAGGTTCAGTGTCAACTATAGTGCATCTGCTGACACGTATTGGGGTGATGCAATGTTTGACCTTAACATGACATTGAATGAAACCTCTCCTTGGGTCCTCAGCCTAGATTCCAGCACGTGGGATTCATCACATCCCATCTTCAGGAACATCAATGAGCTTGTTCTGATGACATCCACACTGAAACCACTTCCTTTGGTCAGCTCAATCGCAACTGGCTACGAAACATCGTTTGCACAATACAAATCATCCCTCAATTCAATGGGTGACTACAGCTATCTCAATCAGACCCTATTTGCGGAGCGGCCTCTATCATATTCTGCCATAAACGGGTCACTACCCTCTTGGTTGTCAGCTTTCGAGTACAACAGAAGCCGAATAGTCATCTCGGGCTCCACGATAATGTTCACTGGACGTTCACTTGACATTGAGGGCTCGGACAGTCAGTGGTTCTATTCTGCAGATAATTCACGTCTGTTCATGAACATGCTCGATTGGCTATCAGAAGAATTCGTGGAGGTTCCTGAAGCCATTACTCCTATG
Organism: Candidatus Thorarchaeota archaeon; assembly: GCA_050124855.1. Taxonomy (GTDB): domain Archaea; phylum Asgardarchaeota; class Thorarchaeia; order Thorarchaeales; family Thorarchaeaceae; genus SMTZ1-83. The sequence continues at coordinate 4,637 of JASFEL010000061.1, forward strand.
CTCATAATCTCGTCAATAGTACTCGTTGTCGGTGTGGTCTTCTATATCATGAAGAAAATCAGATAGCATCACCATTCAGGCAGTTCCAGCCCTGACTGCATCAGAATTACCTCCACAGCATGTTTGAGGTCTGGAATTCCTTGTTTCCTATGGGCCGCTAAAGGTACCACATTTGGCTCAACCTCTGGAAGGGCTTCCCTAAGCTTAAAGATCAGATATTCAAGTTCTGCGGAACGCTCTCGTTTTTTCAGCTTGTCTATCTTATTAGCTGCAACAACAACGTACGGAGCTATTTCAGACAGAAAAGAATAGAATTCCACATCGATTGGAATCTCACCACGCGTTTCCCACCGTTCTACTAGTTCTCTAAAAAGAGAGATGTCAACTATCAAGACTGCAAGAGCAAGACGATCACTCCATCCCTCGAGCTTCTGTACAATTGTTGTCTTCATCTCCTCAATCCCGGTCTTACTCACTCCAGACATATGCCCAAATCCTGGAATATCTACCAGTGTCACTGGTCCCAAATCAATCATGAGTTCCCATCGTGTACTTCCTGGTTTCTTGCCTACTCTTAACTTTCTGCCAGTCAGTGCCCTAATCGTACTACTCTTCCCAACATTGCTTCTTCCAGCAAAGACTACAAGAGGCGTTTCCAACTCAGTCCCTCCAGAATGGACGTGTCCGTGCATACTCTTTCTCTGCCTTAGCAATTTCCCTTAGAATCGAATGGCGATCTGTAAGACCTGGCTTCAAGATTCTTGCTGCTGTAGTTGCTCCAATACCTCGTCCTGCTAATACTAGTAATGCTTTCTTTCCATAATCCGATACAAGAGTTGCCATCAACCCTCCAGCCCTGTACTTCTTTTCTTCGGGTTTTGTAAGCGGCTTACCAGCGACTTGTTTGGCAACTATTTTCGTAAAGTCCTTGTCCGTTGGAGGCAGTACTGCAATCATTTTAGACCCGCATACAGGACATTCGACAATATCGTCCATTGTTGAAACTGTCCGTGTTGAATCCCAGTCACCCTTTGCCATGCATACAAGTCTGAAACGCTTCGCGAGAAGTCGGTCCTCCATCATGGCCAGTACTTCTTCCTCATCGCTGATCTCGCCAATTACCTCAAAACGAGTCTTTTCTTCAACTATGAGTCGTGCCAAATGAGAAGGACTCTCAGTTCTGGCTATATTGATCTCTAGTTCGCCTGAACTGCCCTTTTCAAATATCTCTGTCACACGTTTCTCATCCAGCTTCTCATCTAAGACCTCTCTCATTGCT
>JASFEL010000062.1:0-5908 GCA_050124855.1 Candidatus Thorarchaeota archaeon
AGTAGTCAAAGTGGATGAAGCAAAGATAAAACAAGTAATCGCCGATACAATGGCTGCTAATGAGAACTTAGAGGGCATAGTGGTATGCGATGCAAAAGGGAAAGTGATATTCGGTCATACTATCAGTGGGGGCATCAAACATGCAGACGTCGCAAATCTCGCTGTCAAGATTGCTGGTAACTCCTCGCAGCTATCAAGCGGACTTGACAAAGGAGGACTGAAAGAGGTTTCAGTCGCGGCTGATAATGGCTTCATTGTGATTCTGGGCGATGTGAAGGTTGTTCTCGCTGGAATTGCTGGAGAGGGTGCCCGCGAGTCCATGGGACTGCTGAGAATGGCTCTAAAGCGTGCCTTGATGGCGATGGTGTCCTGAGTTTTAATCCAATGTGCCGCAGAGTTACCTTTTTGAGTAGATATTTTGCTAATCGGAGATGCACTGGCATACCTGAATAAGGCCCAGGTAATACCCAGGTAGTACCAATCATATTTAGGGCCGTGCAATATCAAGGCTGTACAACAGACACGCCTATCAACTGAGAATCGTCTTTAGCCGGGAAGGGAGCGTCTTGGTCCACATAGAGAAGCTAGTATGCAAGGGCTTCAAGTCATTTGGACGAGACAGCATCACCATCAGGCTCAACGAGGGCTTCACGTGTATTGTTGGACCTAATGGGTCCGGCAAGTCAAATGTCATCGATGCGGTGTTGTTTGTACTCGGACAGCTCAGTGCAAAGACACTTCGAGCAAACGTATTTTCAGACCTTCTTTATTCCCCGCCAAAACCGGACATGCCGCCAAAAGCCAAGACTGCCACCGTAGAGCTTCACTTTGATAACAAGGATAGAAAGCTGCAGGTAGAATCAGACAAGGTTGTGATTGAGAGAGAACTTGATGATTCCGGCAAGTCTACGTGTCGTATCAATGGCAAGGTAGTAACAAGAACTCAGGTCATTGAGGTCTTGGGGGCAATTGGTGTCGATCCCAACGGATACAATCTGGTCCTGCAAGGAGAAATAGCGCAAATTGTGAAGGTGAGCCCCACCGATAGACGCAAACTGATAGAAGAGATTGCAGGAATTTCTGCTTACGATGAGCAAAAGGAGCGGGCTCTCAAGAGACTGGCTGAGAGTGAAACAAATCTTGGAAAAGTGGAGATGCAGCTTCAGGAGCGAAGGCGCCAGTTGGAGAAGCTAGAGGAGGAGATGACTGACGCACTCAGACATCAGAATCTCCACAGGCAAATAGAACAGGTTAGAGTTGACAGTATCGCATGGCGGACCATCAAGGGCAAAAGCAGAATCGACACCATCCACGAAACTCTAGCTGAAAGAGTGGAGGAGGCAGAGAATCTCTCCAGAGAACTTGTAGAAGTGGAGAAGGGTGTTAGCGACACAGAAATTGAGATTGAGAGTATAGATGGAGAGATTGACCAGATAACCGGTGGAGACTCGGCTAGAGTTTCAGAGCAATACGGAGTTGTTTCAGCAGCGGTCGACCATGCCAAGGCAGACCTTGAACGAGTGCAAGGTGAGTACGACACAAATATGGAAGAACGAAACTCGATCGAGGTCGAGATTCAATCGATTCAGGAACAAGTGAGTGGGTCTGAGGGCCTCATCAAGGAAAAGGATCAAGAATTAGCCAGACTGGATGAGGAGATACAAAGCTGCTCAAACAAAATCAACAGCCTAGAAGAACGAATAGAGAAGGAGCAAGCAACGTCATTTGAGGTCACCCTTCGATTGCAGGATCTAAACAATCAAATGCGGGCACTCGATGAAGGTGTGTCTGAAGTTAGATCAACAATAAAGACGGACAATAAAGAACTTGGAATGACCTATGAGGAGCTCCGTGATTCGACTGAATTGATGGAGAAGACGGAGGAGGAACTCTCAAATCTCCGCAGGATTATACCTGAAAGACGTGAGAGTCTCAAGCAGGCGGAAGAGCATGAAGAGAGTAAGAGGACCGATGTAGAAAGAATAGAGAACACGCTCAAGACTGCGGAGGCCGAGGTTCGAGAGTCAGCACAGATAGTTGAGAAGACGAAAGAAGAGCTAATTCGCGTACAGGCCAGACAGGATGCGCTGAGAGAGGCAGAAGAGGCGTTCCTAAAGAGACGACGTGCCATCCGCCGAATTCTAGAGTTGCGCGACTCAAAAACGGTGGCAGGCATCTATGGAACAGTTGCAGAATTGGGCACCATCGACCCTGAATATGCATCAGCCATGGAAATCGCTGGAGGAAATAGGCTTACTCATATTGTAGTCGAAAATGACGACGTTGCCACTAAATGTGTGAACATACTGAAGATTGAGAAGGTAGGTCGAGCTTCATTCATCCCGCTCAATAGAATTAGCACAAAAAAGCCAGGAAAGATCCCACGGGACAGGGGAGTCATAGGTCTGGCAATTGAACTGGTGAAATTCGATGAGAGAGTGCGTCAAGCATTCGAGTTCGTCTTTCAGGACACATTGGTCACCGAAGACTTTGAAACAGCAAAAGCAATGGGATTCAAAGGGCGTAGAGCCGTTTCACTTGAGGGTGACCTGGTTGAACGATCAGGTCTGATAACAGGTGGACACTATCACAAACTCGCAGCCGGACTCTCCCTCCAAGTGGAAGACACAAGTCCAGAGATAGTCGAGCGTCTTAAGGGGCTCAGTGAGATACTGTCTGGACTGCGCAGTCAGCGAGATGACCTTCGAAAGCAGAAGAGCAAGCTGGACTTGGAGATTCAGGACCTGTCGAAGAACAACTATCGGTCAAAGCTTGAATTGGAAGGGCTTGAAGAGCGCATGAAAGAGAAAGAGAACAGGACAGCGCTTCTCAAGGATAAGATCAGCAAGGCACAAATCACAATAAAGGAGCTGGAAACTCAGATATCCGAGCTTCAAGAACGGGACTCGGAGCTGTCAGAGCAGAGGGAGAGAGTCAGAGGACAGAGAGACGATGCCAATGAAACCCTAGCCACTTCTGACACCGCTAAACTGACTCAATACTTGAAAGACCTCAAGGAAGTTCTGAATCATCACAATCAGGAACGAGAGGTTCTTACTAGTGAGATTACCGGCCTAAAAGTAGCCCTAGATGAACGCCTCAAGCCAAAGCTCTCTGAGCTGGATGTACGTCTGAAAGCAGTGCAAAAGGGCATTCCAACCCTTGAAGAGCGTGTAAATGCGCTGCAATCCGATGTGACGGAAAAGAAGCAGGACTTCGAGAAACTAAAGGCTGAACGCGAGAAGATAGACGAGGCGGTGAAGGACAAGCGAGTACATCAGCTCGAGTTGAAAGAGCATCTTCGAAACCTCAGATTCCGTCAAGAGGAAATTCGTGAGGAACAGACAGCCAATGAGAAAGCAGTATATAGGCTCCAGACTGAACAATCGCGCCTCGAAACCGATTTGGTTGGCCTAACTGCTGAACTGAATGAACTGGCAGATGCCAGTGAGGAGATGGCCAAAAGGTCGAAAGAACGTGAACTGACCTACAAGGAGATTGATGCCTTCGATGACAAGGTAAAAGAATTCGAGAGAGAGCTCGATGTTCTTGGGCCTGTCAACTTGAAAGCCCTTACAGACTATGATATCGAGAAAGACCAGTACGAAGAGATTGTAGACAAGAAGACTCGACTTGAAGAGGAGCATAAGGAGATTCTCGCATTTATGGAAGAGATTGAGGCTGAGAAGACCAGGAAGTTTCTGCAGGTGTACAATGATATTGCAGATAACTTTGCAAAGGTCTTTGCAAAGCTCTCGCCTGGTGGCGAAGCAACACTCATGCTTGAGAATCCAGAACATCCCTTGATGGGAGGTATCACAGTTAGGTCCAAACCAAGAGGAAAAGAGCTTGTCACACTGGATGCAATGAGTGGCGGTGAAAAGACTATCACTGGTCTTGCGCTCATATTTGCCATCCAGATGTATAATCCAGCAAGCTTCTATGTATTCGATGAGATCGATGCTGCGTTAGATGACGTCAATGCCCATAATGTAGCCCTTCTTATCGCAGAGATGGCAAAGTCTTCTCAGTTCATTGTTGTGTCATTAAGAACAACCACCGTTAGAAAAGCAGACCTTCTAGTTGGCGTGTCAAATCAGGACGGTATATCAAGAATCGTCAAACTCGACTTAGAGGAGGTGGCGGAAGTAGCATGAGTGATGAAGACATCTCACCGTTCTGGGCTTCTCCGCCGTACATTCTCCTCACTGATGTACTTCAATTGGACAAGATTAAACCATGGAATGTTGATGTTGGCAAGCTTGTTGCCGGATTCATTCGTGAGATGAAGCGGCTTGGAGACATTGACTTCAGAATCTCTGGAAGTGCATTATACTCGGCCTCTGTCATCTTCATGAAGAAGACCCGTGAGCTTGTCGAGCTTGGAATTCTTCCTCCGGAATCAGCCGGTGACGATGATGAACTCGTTATTCCTCTAATTAGACCTCCATTCAGAGTGAGTAACCAACGAGTCACTCTTCAAGAATTGCTGATAGCGATGGATAGAATGCTCAGCAAAGATCCTCGTCCACGCCCAGTTCCTCGTAAGAAAAGGTATCGGCCCAGCATAGAACCTATGGATTTCAAAATGGAAACAACACGGGCAGACGTGGAGGAGAACATAACTGAGGTCTACGATGACCTCTTGAAAATAATGGAGATTGGTGAAACGGCAAAGTTCGTTGATATTCTTATGAACAATACAAGAAGGGAAATTGTCCGTGTCTTCTTCGCCTTACTTCACCTCTATGGTCGTGCGTTCATTGACATCTGGATGGATGAGGAGGATATCATCTGGGTGAAGATGCTCACACCCCCACCACCTTCGGAAGAGAAGGAAGAGATACATCCATCTATTGAAACGAAGTGATTTCCATGGATGATGACAAGGTGAAATTGGAAGCGGCTCTATATGTAGCAGGCAGGCCCATCGCAATAGAAGAACTGGCTGCTGTCATCGGGAAAGCTGAGTCTTCCACAAAACGGGTGCTGGAAGAGATTGGCCACGCGTACAACAAGCGAAAAGGAGCTCTTGAGGTTGTAGAGCTTCCTCGAGAACGATGGGTGATGCAACTCAGACCCGAATTGACCCCTCATGTTGCAAAGCTAATTCCTGGCGGACTCCTATCATTCTCCACACTTCAGACTCTGGTATATGTCGCCCTGAAGCAGCCTATCCTTCAATCAGAGCTTGTGGCTGAAAGGGGAACTCATTGCTATGACCATATCAAAGAACTGACTGAAAAGAAATTCATTGATGCCGTACCTGAAGGGCGGAGTAAACTGCTAAAGACTACAACCCTCTTTGCTGATTATTTCGGTCTTGACCATGATCGAATCAAGCTCAAAGCGCAACTTCGTCATCAAATGAAGAAGATTCTACAGGATCAGCAAGAGCTTGAAGCCAGAGCGGACTTAGGGTTTAATGCGCACACTTGAGAATCATGCTATATCATTATGAAGCTAAAAACACCGCAGGTATTTCTACGGTATATTGGGGGGATAAAATGGAAAGTAGGGGGACCACTCAAAGTGAGTGTTCCACCCTAAAGATGCTGTCTTTACCAGGGTTCTGGTGGAGGTGTGTGTGGAGTATCTGTTCTTCGCATTGTCATTATAATCAAAATGAAACTCTAGTTTCCATGGCAGAAATTCCTTCTACAGCTTCTGTACACTCAATATGTATTCCTTTGTCGAGTACTAGCTGATGCACATTCCGAAACCAGCACACAATGAATAGGACTTAAAATAGTGCAACAGCCATCCTGTTTTGGCAGTTCCACTCAGTCGAATTCCATTCAAGCATACTCTTAGCAAACTCGTGGAATTGGCTCCCCGTATGGGACCTGCACTATCTTCTTCCCGCCGATCTCCGTCTTCATAACAACTCGAGGCTTGCCTTCAGTGA
>JASFEL010000063.1:0-5870 GCA_050124855.1 Candidatus Thorarchaeota archaeon
GTGGTGACAGATCCACCATATTACGGCAATGTCATGTACTCCGAACTCTCGAACTTCTTCTATGTGTGGCTTAGAATTGCCCTCCAGGAGAAATATGTTCAATTCAAGGATGAGTTCGTGCCTTGGGAAAATGAAGTCATTGAGAATAGAATACAAGCAAAGGGGGAGAAGGAGTTCCTTGTCGGTCTCACGAAGGTATTCTCCGAAGCAAATCGAATCTTGAAGAGTGATGGAGTCCTAGTTTTTACTTTCCATCACAAGAAAGAGGAGGCTTGGGCCGCTGTATTACAAGCCATACTAGACTCAGGATTCTATGTCACATCAATCTATCCAGTCAGAAGTGAAATGAGAGCATCAACCCACCTCCATGACATGTTGAATATAGTCTACGACATGGTCATTGTGTGCCGAAAAAGAGCTGAAACCACATCATCAAAGTCTTGGCGTGTCATAAAGAAGAGTATCAAGAAGTCCACCCAGCAGACTATTCAGAATCTCATTAAGAATGGTGAGAGTCCAAGTGAGCTTGACACTTTTGTGATGGCACTTGGCAAATGTCTGGAGCATTATTCAAAGCACTATCCACAGGTGATGGACGGGGATAGAAGAGTGAGTGTCCGAGAAGCCCTTGACTCGATTAGAGTCGTTCTTGATTCTGAAGACCTGTCATTACCAAACAGGTTTTAACACGAATCCCCTTGGAGCCAATTGAGATTTGCAATGACAGGCCGAATATGCAATGTAGAAAAGAACAAGGAACGTTGTGGGTGCAGCTATCCAGGTTGTTCTAGACAGGGATACTGTTGTGACTGCTTACAATATCACTGGAAACACGAGGAGCTTCCAGGTTGTCTTTTCCCATCAGAAGCTGAACGTACATATGATAGATCACTCGATTACTTCCTAGAGGTATGGAACAAGAAAAAAGGCAAGAAATAGGGATATGCATCTGACCAGCCTAATGACAGAAGAATAATGGCGGGCGCGCCAGGATTCGAACCTGGGATACCCAGCTCCGAAGGCTGGTGCCTTATCCATACTAGACTACGCGCCCCACGCATCATCGATTCTATTTTCCTCTTAAGCACTTCTGTATTACATGATTCAATCCAGCAAACCACAGGCTCTGCTTATTCCCTGCCCCGTGTATAGTGGCTTTTTACTAATACCTCGTTGAGGACTTCGGTTCTCTTGTGACTGAAGTACAGCTTCCGGGTGAGCTTGCCAAAAAGGGGAATGCCATTTCCAAGGAGAACCGGGACTCTTGTTATTATCATCTCGTCTATTAGATCCTCTTCGAGAAAGCCCTGGATCGTAATGCCACCATCAACATACAGGTTCTGATGCCCAAACTCTTTCAGTTGATCAACCAGCTCCTTTGGGTTCCCGGTGACAGTTTTGACCTTGTCTTCCAACTTCTTTGGCACATCGACCTTGCTACTGCTCGGCACGTAGACGGGCTTATCATACGGCCAGAAATCAAATGTCAAGACTTTTTCGAAGGTTTTTCGACCCATCACTATTGCATCTATGCCGCTCATGAACTCAGCGTATCCGAAGTCGCTCTCTTCTGGGTTAGGAATCTCGTCGAGCCAATCGAGACCCCCGTTACTTGTGGCGATGAAGCCGTCCAGACTCGTCGCTATGTAGACGTAGTTTGCCATCAAAATCTCCTAAGACCTCGGTGTCTGCTCAACAGATAAAATTCATGCAAGCTCTCATTTCGATGGATCCTCTAAGACTAGATTTGTGCATGGAGTGTCAGGGTGTATGGTCTTCTGGAGAGGATTTCCATAGAGCTTGATCTCGATATTGCCGCAATATTGGAGAGGACTAAAGTCCACCATCTTGAGTTGATTCGCGCTCAGATCAAGACCTTTCAGATTTTGTAGTGCCCCAATAGGTGCCAAATCGACCCCACTTAGCTGATTTTTGCTCAAAATCAGTGAAAATAAGTTGAAGCATGTACTCAGTGGGTGAAGTTTCACTTGTTCAAGTCGATTGTCGCTTAGATTGAGTGTCTTCAATTGCACACAGGAAGAAAGAGGGCTTAGGTCTATGTTGGTGAATCTATTCCTGTTCAATGATAGGATTTGTAGTTCTGCGCAATTGGCTATGGGGGTCAGGTCTATCTCCTCAAGTTCGTTGAATGCCACTGATAATTGTTCAAGGTCAAAACATGAGCTTAATGGTTTCAGATCAATGCTTCGGAGGAGAGTGTTGGTCAGTCTAAGAGTATGTAGCGATAAGCAATGAGCAAGGAAGCTAAGGTCAATGTGCCCTAGAGGATTATACGAAAGAGATAACCTTTCCAGATTCTTGCATTCACCCAATTGGGAGAGATTTACGTGCTTCAGTTGATTGTGACTGAGATCAAGCCACCGCAATGACTTGATTTCAGCTAAGGGGCTCAGGTCGAAGATTTCTAGCTGATTTCTTGCTAAAATGAGCTTTTCAAGCTTAGAACACGTGTTCAAAAGAGTCAAATCGATAGTTTTGATGTTTTTTTCTCGAAAATCCAGTACTTTTGCAGTTGCATCTATCTCGAAATAGGCTGGTCGACCCTTGGACGTAGTATAATCCAATCGAGTCATGTCTACAAGTCGTCCCCATGCGGCTACAAATCTCTCAGTTTCAGCATCTTCTCTTCAGTTGGATTGTGGACAACTGCCTTGTCTGTGATGATAGCTGTGACTAGCTCTGGTGGAGTGACATCAAATGCCGGATTGTAGACCTTTGCTTCAGGGACCGTTACATACTGGCCGTTGATAATTCTGACCTCATCTGGGTCACGTTCCTCTATCACAACATCCTCAGCATTGGTTTCCCAATCAATCGTAGACATGGGTACTACAGAATAGAACGGGATATTGTGATATTTTGCAGTGATTGCCATGGTGTATGTTCCAATCTTGTTGATGACATGTCCCGTTCTGACGATTCGGTCAGCACCAACCACGCAACAGTCAACACGACCCTCTCTGAATACAGTACCGATCATTCCATCTGTGATAAGAGTCGTGTCAATATTGTCCTCCATGAACTCGAACACAGTGAGTCTGGCACCCTGTTGTCTTGGACGAGTTTCTGCTGCGTAGACCTTGATATCGCCACCGTACTTCTCATGAGCCACTCTGACTACTGCGCCGACCGTGCCCAGATGTACAGTTGCCAAAGAACCCGCATTACATATCGTCTGGATAGTAAAGCCAGGTTTTATCACGGATAGAGCTTGCTCACCCATACTTCTGCTCATCCGAACGTCTTCTTCGGCAATCTCCTTACCCTCCGCAATCAATGTCTTGACTATATCATCTGCACTGCCTTCGGCTTCTTTTGCCACTCTCAGCATCCTGGCTGTAGCCCAAGTGAGATTCACTGCTGTAGGCCGGGTATTCAATGTGACAGCCGCTTTCTCCAGAAAAGCAAGGAGCTCGTCCTTAGTCTTGGCTTTGCTCTCAATCGCTGCCAATGCCATGCCCATTCCTGCGGCTGCACCAATAGCAGGCGCACCTCGAATCTCCATTACTTTGATTACACGTGCCATTCGTTCATGACTGGAGGTAACAATATGTGACTTCTCAAGTGGTAGTTTTGTCTGATCTACGAGTCTGACCTCGTTTGTATCATCTAGCCATTCAATCGTCCTGAACATCTTCTACTCCTCTCAAGTGTTGTTTCAACATAGTTTCTAGGGTGCTAATAATCTTCTCAGTTACAGTCTGAATCTCGGGGGTAAGACCCTCACCAAACTCTATACTTCTTGGTTGAATCCCCAACACAATAGTGTGTGCCCCTGTACGGTCCTCTAGATACTGCATCAGAAGAGACAGTGGCATTCGATGGGTGCTAATTGTAATACCCCCGATTCGACTCTTCGTCACGAGTTCAATATGACCCGGTGGCTTGAGCATATCTGCTGCATCAACCATAATGACTCGCTCAGCACCAAAATCAGCTAGATTACTTGCAAAAGCCTCTGGCACTGAACCGACATTCTCAATTAAAAGACTTGGACCCTCAATATGTTTGAGCCCATTTATGATGACCAGACCAAGACCATCGTCGGTCCTCAAGTCATTACCAACCCCTAATACTGCAATCTTTTTGGCACCTACAATGAAGTTGGCAAGTTCTTCTTGGATTTTGAGGTCGGTCACGTTTGTTCCCACAAACGAGTATGCTATAGTTCTTGCCATTTGTCATGTCGAAAGTCTTTTCACCCTTCCAAAACGGGAAGAGTCCTTAGACGTGAACAACTTGTCGGAAGAAAATGGTCAAAGCCCAGATTTTCTGGAACCAGAAGACCTTGAAGAAGAAGTCGCTGTGGAAGAGGAACCTCTAGAAGAGGAAGAACCAGCTGACACCATATTTGACAATAAAAAGGGGTTTGTTGGAAAAGATGAGGCAGATAGGATATCCCAGCATGGGTTGTATGGTACTCGTCTTGATGATGGCAGGTTAGAGCTCGAACCAGTAGAGCTGCTTCATCTGATTGAGCGCAAGCGAATCACTGTCAAGACTGTTTCAGGCGACCATATAGGTTCCAAGGAAATAGTGAAGAGTCTGTATGGAACAGATTCCGACCTCTGGATCAAGTATTTGGTCTTCAGAGACTTGAGAAGCAGAGGTTATGCTGTACGCCAAGGATTCGGCGGAGGAATTGGTTTTCGAGTCTATGCCCGAGGTGAACGACCAGGGCTTGCAACTGCCGACCAGTTGATTTACGTTCTGAAAGAGGGAGAAGCAATATCTCTCAATGACCTAGACATGGTGACTGAAACTGCATTAGCCGCTAGAAAGAAACTGGTATTTGGACTGGTTGATCAGAATGGAGAGGTCAATTACTATAGAGTGGCTCAAGCCACCCTTCAAAATCGTGGTGGTGACACCAGTTGAGTGAAGAATGGTACGATGAAGACGATGAACTGGCAGAGGAAATCCTTACACTAGAGGCATTCTTTGATGAACGCACTATGAGCGTTCACCTTGTTGAGAACAACCCACCGCGAGCAAAAAGAGGGGAGCCTGGGAACTGGGAGTTGGTGGAGCTCTCTGACCGGTTGCTCACATACGAAGAACTGGATGTACTCGCGGAAGCTATTCTGGCAACAGCACAGACAGATAGAAAGTCGTTCCTTGAGATTGAGGAACATGGTGCTGCAGTGGTACAACTCAGGAATTTAAGAATCGCAATTGCACGACGGCCATTTGCTGACAAGATGGAGATATCAGCAATTCGTCCTATCGTTAAACTGAATCTTGAGGACTACAATCTCAACACTAAGCTGATGAATAGACTGGAAACCAGGGCGGAGGGCATCCTCATCTCAGGTTCCCCGGGATCTGGAAAGAGCACCTTTGCAGCTGCATTAGCTGAGTTCTATAGTGCTAAGGGAAATGTGGTCAAGACACTTGAACAGCCAAGAGATTTACAGGTGGAAGAAGCGATAGTGCAGTATTCTCCTCTTGATGGCAGTATGGAGAAGGCTGCAGACGTTCTCTTGTTGGTCCGACCCGACTATGTTGTCTATGATGAACTCAGAAAAAACAGTGACTTTCAAGCCTATTCTGACCTCAGGTCAGCGGGCGTAGGGATGGTAGGAGTTGTGCATGCAGGATCTGCAATTGACGCACTTCAAAGATTAATACTTGGTGGAAGAGTCGAGTTAGGACAGATTCCTAGCACAGTTGACACGATTGTTCATATCGAAGACGGTGCTGTTGCAAAGGTTTCCTCTCTCTCCCTGAAGGTAAAACTACCTACTGGCATGAGTAGTTCACAGAGAGACCTAGCAAGACCGGTGGTAGAGGTTCGTAACTTCGATCAGGGTGTTTTGGAGTTTGAGATGTTCTCCTTTGGCGGCGAG
>JASFEL010000064.1:0-5837 GCA_050124855.1 Candidatus Thorarchaeota archaeon
CATCGCGTACGTGGTGAGCGAGAGCTCAATAACGGTGAAGGTAATCCTCACGGTAGGTTCAGGGCTGTACTCACGATCTCAGAAAAGATGATGCAGCACGTCTTTCAGCACGTTGATCATCTGCAGCACTGGTGCCGACATTACGGTTATCGGTTGATTGTAGACAATCATGTTAGAGGCTACAGGATAGAGCGTGACTATCGTGCAGAACAGCGCATAGTTTATAATGATCCACTTCCACTGCTTCCGGCGGAAGACCAACTGTTAGACACAGCTATCGAGACAAACATAGAGTGGCAACTACGAGAGATATTCGCAGACCGCTTTGCTCGAGAGCTAGATCGTGAGATTATGTACGGCGCTCAGGGTGGATACATAGTCCCTAACGACATCGCGGCCAATATACTTAACTCTGCCTACGATGATGTAGAAGCAGAAGAATTAGTGGATGGCATAGACGATGTTCATAGCTTCCTCGACCCTGTAGATTTCAAGAAGGTGCAAGATGCAGGAATGTTGTAAGGCATGGACCGACACATACATGATGCCCTATTGGGATCCTACTCGACTCATCCAGGATTCGTTTGAGGGTATGATCGTACCGAAGTACTGTCCCCTTTGCCGGCGGAAACTTCATCACACCAAAGACCTAGAGATGGAGAAAGACAAACCTTCAATCAACTTTATCAGGCCCCCATATCCACAGGGGAAGGATGTCAACCCAAGGAGTAAGTAATATGCTAACAGCTTTCGTAACAGGATTCTTTACAGTACTTGGAGGCATAGCTGCCATAGCGGCATGCATGGTTGCCTTCAGTATAGTTGTAGGTATACCAGGCTACATATGGTACAGGCGCAAGAGAGAGACTATCAAGAGATGGAGTGAGATTCTCCGGGGATTATCTAATCCGACATCACCTATCAACTTTCCTCGGGGAGGAATCCAGTGAGAAGGTATCTCCTCGCCGCGGCCGTAATCATATCTCTCTTAGTAGCAAGCCCAACACTAGCAGACAAATGGGTATACCACCCTAACCCTAATGGCTCAGGACAAGTACTAGCCCCTAAAGACTACAGGGCTAAGTATAACCCCAATGAGTCCAGGTGGGAGCTAGCACCGTCAGGTGCACGCCTAGTGTATGACATGGGACTCAAACAGTGGAGATACATTCCGGGGATCATCCCAAGCAAGTAAGGAGACAACATGTTTAAATGGTTTAAGCGTAAGAAGAAAGACCCTGAAAAGGAAGCCGAGGCTAAGAAACGAGTAGAGGAGTGGGAAAGGCAAGAGAAGTTGGCAGAAGCTCGATACCTCTGGCTTCTAGGGGCAAGTAAAGATCAGGTTCAAAAGACCATTAATGCATTGAGCTTTGATGATCTGTGGTACCTTACGGATCATATCGATATACTCGATATATGGTACTACAATCCTATTGATAGGATGATTATAGATCGTTATTATGAGCTGCGTCCAGGAAGATCAGAACCATTTCCAACAGAGTAGGGGGACAACATGAAACTAGTTAAGCATAAAGAGCAGCCAACATTAGGACTTCTTGTCTTTACTGACGACATAGAAGAAGGATGGGAAGTGGTATTAGAGGCACATGAAGGAGAGAGCTTAAAGGACTTCTCTAACAGAGCCAGTGAAGCAATGTCTCAATCCGCGGCGGAATAAACACATAACTTTTAGGGGAACAACATGAGTAAAGAAACCATCATCAGAATGCTTCAAGCTCAACGCAAGATGGGAATCTACGGTTTCAACCTCTTCTCAGATCCAGAAGAAGCCTATAAGGTATGGCAGGAAGAGAGAGACAGAATCCTAGGTATAGAACCCAACACAGAGTATGTAGTAGAGCTTAAAGAGGACAGGATAGACCTGTATCTCTCAAAATAGGAGCCTAACCAATCCGCGGCGGAAGACAAACATATACTCCGTAGCAAGAAACCTATAGGAAGGAACAACAAGTGATAGAGCAAATACCCCTAATCATATTATCAGGACTTATAGGAGCATCAATACTCTTGATACCTTCAACTATAGTGTGGTTGATCGTAGAGGCCCTTTGTAGGGTATACGACCAGATAGCAACCAAAGGATAGCAACTCAACCTAAACCAATTCCTTAGGACAGAGCATTAAGCGATCAGTACATAAGTATCTAAACTTACAGATGATACAGATATAACCTATGTATCACTTGTATCATTGGTAACAGCGTGAATACAGCAGGGCATATCGTTCCAGTGTAGCTGAGTAGCAACAGAGTACAGCTGAGGAGTTCATACCTCCCAAGAGAATGTCCCACAACCCCAGCCTTCGGCTGACAACCTAGAGATAACAGAGACTTAGCTATGAGTGACAAGGAAGTAATCATACCCGAGGTCGTAGAGGAGGAGGAGCAGCCTACCAAGGTTATAGGTAGACCCTTTCCTAAGGGCGTGAGTGGTAATCCCGCCGGTAGGCCCAAGGGTATAGTAGCCTTAGTCAAGGAGAAGACTGAAGGTGGTGAAGCACTGATAGGGGAGTGCCTGGCCATGCTGGGCCTGCACCCCGACAAGAGGAAGAACAAGAAGAAACCTGTAGGAAACAGAGACAAAGTGGAGATTCTCAAGCTACTCATGGCCTATGCCTTCGGTAGACCAACACAACACATAGACATAGACGCCACCCTATCCACCCTCGCGGACAGACTTAACTACCTACGCAAGCAGCAGGAAGAAGAGTAAAGCTTTAAGAAGAAGTACCACCCCCATCCCACATCCGTAGGACACATGGCAACAAGCCATGCCAGTGTAGGGAGGTGAGACAGTACACATGAGAGTAGGGGTAGCCGGTATGGTGGGTGGGATACCTGGCAGGAAGTATCACCCCCCCCGGGGGTATGAATACCCCACGGGGTAAAGAATGTGATGAAGAAAAGTAGAAGATAAATCGCAGGGAAAGAAAGAGGTACGTAGCTTTCGCTAGTTCTGTATCGTTAATGCGTTTTGTGGTTATTACTCCCTCTCAACCGCGTGACACAAAATACCCCAGGTGTCGGAGACCCCAAAGAACCATTTCTTAAAATTACACACAACCCAGGAGACCCAAGTGACTCAAAGTGGAACCATCATAACCAGTGACAGCTATGAGGACATCAAGGAGGAGCTAGTCCAGAAGGGCTGCTACCACCTACGCGAGGGACAAGCATTCATATGCCCTAAATGTCAGTCTGTTGTAGAAGGGGCGGGTCACCCAGACCCTTGCCTCGGGAAGTTGCCCGGGGTACGCTTCGCGTGCTGCGGCCACGGGAAAGACTACGGCTACATTGTATTTGAGAACGGGACAGTCGTTATCTCTAAGACAGGATTCGACGTAGAGTACTGGAGGACTGATGAATAGACAGGGATACATCCCCCACATCAAGAAGGCCATTGCTGGCAAGAGAGTCTTGGACGTCGGCTGTTGTGCCACCTACGCCAAGAACAACCTTAAACGCCACCTGGAATATGCAAAATCCGCGGGGGAGATCATTGGGATCGACATCAATACAATCTTCCTTCTGGATGGTCAACAAGCACACCCCGAGCTTGAGCTTTATCGGGTAGATGCAACTAGCGTATATGAAGTAGGTACATTTCTTCCCAAGGTAGGGCAGTTTGATCACGTAATTGCCACCGATATCCTAGAGCACCTGGACGACCCACGCCACTTCCTTAAGAACATGCACCTCTTCATGACCCCGAAGGGCAGACTCTATATCACGGTGCCCAACGTGAAGAGCCCGCACTGGTGGGCTATCTGGCTCGGGATGATTGAAGTCCCAACCAACGATGATCATGTCTGCTGGTACGACATAGATCATCTCTCTCGCACCCTCGGCCGTAATGGGCTAGAGATAGAAGAGCACTTCTACTGCACGGATCCCCGGGATAAACACATGGCCAAGCGGCTGAACCTGGAGTGGCAGGAGTGGATGGGCAGACGCCTTTATGTAGTTGTAAAGAAAGTAGGTGAAGAATGAAGTTCATAGAAGTCATTGAGACAGACAAGTACGGTGTGGGAGAGACCACGATCTACATCAACCTTGATTCGATAGATGCCTTCAGGCAAGTCTTTGCAGAACAGCACGAGGAGGATCCAATCCCAAAAGATCCGATCCCTCTTACACTCGTAGCAGTAGGCAGCACAGTCTTAACTCTCAAGGAAGATCTCAAGACCTTCTTAGCGAGGTTGGATCATGAGTGAGCTTCCCCCACAATGGGAACCAGACGAGAGCGA
This sequence comes from Candidatus Thorarchaeota archaeon, assembly GCA_050124855.1. Lineage (GTDB taxonomy): Archaea > Asgardarchaeota > Thorarchaeia > Thorarchaeales > Thorarchaeaceae > SMTZ1-83. Next base: position 4,267 of record JASFEL010000064.1, read on the forward strand.
GGTCAAGCCCATTGAGGTAGATCCCGACAAGCTACCCAACAGGCCTACCCAGGCCTTCAGTGGGATGGTCAGGGATCCTGAACAGGTAAGTGCAGAAGAACGTGAGTTCCAGATGTACATGAGGGAGATGACCCGCCCAGTGCGCCAGGGTGACGTAGCCAAGATCATCAAACATATCGAGGACAACATCATCGAACCCAGGATCGCTAAACTAGAGAATTTAATGCGAGAACTACTCGAGAAATTGGGTTAAACACTTATGGAAATCGACGAATAGAGCCTTACTATAATACTAGAAGACCAGTTCATACTCTAACTGAGGAAAGGATCCGCCATTGGACATCACGCCCGTTACAGATCGAGTAAGGCCAATCGAGGTAAACCCCGGAGAATTCAAGACATTTGAGGCTGCCGTCAAGAAATTCAGAAAGCTTATTGAAAAGGATGGCCGGCTTCAGGAAGTCAGAGAGAGAGAACGGGGCTTTGTCAAGAAGTCACAGAAACGCCACAACAAGAAACGTCGTGTAATTCACATGAGGAAATACAATAAATGCGATACGTCAAAGCGTTCTTAGGTTTCATCTGGGGATTAATCAAGAAGTTTGTCTGTTTCGTACATAAACACGTTTGCGGGTGCTAACATGGTCCTTCGTCCTTGCCTTGAATGCGAATATCTAACTATTCTTAAATGCGATCACGGCAGGTGCGAGAAGGAAAACCAATATTGCGTTCATACCAACTGCATCCGGGAGAAGGCAATCGCCTTCTTCATCGAGCACAATACAGTAAAACCCGAGGTTAAATAGTGTACGCAGAGTTGCAGCAAGCTCAAGATTTCATATTACAGTCCCGGCACGATCCCCAATACTGGAATAAGGTTACTTTCGGTACAAGGGAGCAGCCCTGGTCAAAGCAGTGGGACATCTGGAACTCTGTTAAAGACTTTAGACGTACCGTAGTGAAGGCCGGACGTGGAATCGGCAAGTCATTCATCGCAGCCCGGATCGTGATTTGGTTTCTATTCTGTTACCCGGGCGCTATGGTCATCACTACAGCTCCAACAGCAAGACAGGTGGAGGAGATCCTCTGGAAAGAAATCCGCACTCAGTATAAGCTGACTAAATACGACCTAGGTGGTAAGCTCTACGACGGAACCTCTCAGCTTAAAATCGACGATGATTGGAAAGCCATTGGCTTTACCACGCAAAAGGGGCAGAAAGATGTCAGTCATACGCCGATGTCTGGATTTCATGCGGAGTACGTTCTCATCGTTATTGATGAAGCGGCCGACTCAGGAATTGACCACATATTCGATGCTGCTGAAAACATCGCAACGTCGCATTATAGCAGGATTCTTGCAATCGGTAACCCCATCGATCCCACCTCAGAGTTTGCAAAATGCTTCGAAGCTCCACCTGGTAATCAGTTGGGAGGTTGGAACAAGATATCCATATCGGTGCTGGATTCGCCTAACGTCAAAGCCGGGAAGATCATCTACCCAAGAATGACAACTCTGGAGTGGGTAGAAAGCTGTAAGAGAAAGTGGGGTGAGGCTTCGCCAATGTACAGGG
>JASFEL010000065.1:0-5828 GCA_050124855.1 Candidatus Thorarchaeota archaeon
GTACCTGTTTCAGGAGCCGTTCGTCTGTTGCTCGAGTTTCTGATTCTTGGTTCTGCATTTCTGGCTATGTATGTGGAGGAATTGCTGTATCTGAGTTTGATATTTGGATTTCTAGTCATCATTCACTATATACTAGCCCATGAGAGAATCAGATGGCTTCTGGGTCCGAAAGAAGCTAGCTAATTACTAGATTAGAAATATCAATCAGATTCAAAACTGACCAAGAACCTCAGGGACAACTTCTCTGATTGTTTGAAGTGACTCCATGACTTCTTCAGTGGTCAATTCGAATATGAGGGGGCCCTTGAATTCGTTCTTCTTCAATTCTAGAAGGAAATCTCGAACAGGTAGTTCACCCGTGCCGATGGCGAGATGGTCATCATACTCCCCTGGTGTTCCTCTATCGATACCATCATTGAGATGGATTTCGACTATCCTATCATGATGCTGCCTATAGAACTCAAGAACTGACTCATCCCCAGACTGCTTTGTAAGAGCATGTCCAGTATCAAAACAGATACCTGTGTCGTACTCATCCACTATGTCACGGGTGAACTCGAAGGGAAACTCGATATTCTCGATAGCCAGCTTTCGAGAATCTATCTCTGTCTTGCTGATGATTTCCTCCACGCTCTTCATCGAGAACTCAGTCATATATCCACAGACAAGTAGGTGCATGACCTCAGAGTGGTTGTTCCTAAGAAACTCAGCAGCCAGTGACCCAGATGCATGGAGAACATAAGCCTCAGGTTCCAGCGGTTCCGCTGTCTTGATTGAGTGGCAGATGCTCTCAACACCGCCCGACCTGATGAATGGATTGAAAGACGCTAGCTCGATTGACCATATGGGCAGATGGACTGTATAGGACACTCCAAGCTCATCTTTCAAGTCAACAAGTTGAGAGATTATCTCGGCGGTCATGGAGCCGGGTACCATATGCTCCATCTCAATAGTGAACTCGATAACTTCGATGTGTTCTATCGCCACAACTTCCCTGACAATGTCCACTAGATTGATACGGGAGAAGTCTGGAACGCCGTCTGCTATGATTCTCTGCACAGCTGGCAGGAACTCGATAGCGACTGCTCCAAACCGCATGTCTACTTTTTCACCTCATCAAAATAAGCCAAGGAGCCAAGCATGCACCTCTGCAATCAATGGAAGGAACAGAGTTGCTGTGAGTGTTATTACAACTAGCAGAGTGTTAATAGAAGGCCCGGCTGTGTCCTTGAAAGGATCACCGACCATGTCTCCAGTTACAGAGATATCATGAACACGATGCCATTCGTCAGATCCTTCTTGATAAGTGGTGTACGCAGGTGACTCGATGATCTTCTTGGTATTGTCCCAGGCACCTCCGGCATTATCCATCAACAGGGCTAGAATAAGACCTGCCATGACAGCACCGCCTAGAAAGCCTGCCAGAGACTCAAGACCGAGAATCACTCCTGTGGCAAGAGTCACAGTGATTGCAATCAGTGTGCCAGGCATGAGCTCTCGAATAGACCCAGAAGTCGCTATAGCGATACATCGGTCATAGTCGGGCTTTGAGGTTCCTGCTAGGATGCCAGGGTCTGAGTCGAATTGCCTGCGAATCTCTGTAATCATCCGCTCTGAGTTACGTTCAACCCCGAGAATGAGAATTGCAGAGAATGTCACAGGAACCAGAGCGCCAATCAACGCGCCAGCTAAGACTGTGGGAGTGGCTAAGTTGACCACTGTGAGTCCGTCAATCCCTGCAATGTTGAGTGTGTCTGTTGACTCGATAAACGCCGCAAATAATGCGAGTACAGAGATTGCAGAAGCACCAATGGCGAATCCCTTTGTGATTGCTTTGGCAGTGTTTCCGCTCGCATCCAGTTTATCGCAAGCAATGATTGCCTCTCTGGGTGCTTGGGCCTGTTCAATGACTCCTCTTGCGTTGTCCACTATGGGGCCATAGGCATCAGAACTCATGATCATGCCATTTGTGGATAGTAGACCCACTGCTGCTATGGCGACACAGTAGATACCGCCTTCCCACTCTCCAAATCCAAGGAACCCACCAAGCATGTAGGAGATCACCATTGCAATTGCAATACCAATCACTGATGGTACAACACTCAGCAGTCCATATGAATAGCCTGAAAGAATCAGGTTCGCTGCGCTCTTCTCTGCGGACTCAACCATCTTAGGAACGGGCTTGAAGCCGCCGATTCCTCGGTCGCTGGTAAAGACATCGCTAATAAAGCCAATGAATACACCTGCAAGAAGTCCGATGATAGCTGCACCCGCAATTAGGAGGTTCAAGCCAAGAGCAGCCACGATGACTATTGCAAATATGCCAAACAGAATTGTTGTGATGTAAGTCCCCATGTTTAATGCAGGGCCAGGATCTTGCCCCTCTTTTGGTCTGACAAGGAATACTCCCAATACTGATGCAATAGCGCCAAGAGCTGCAATCATGAGAGGTAGTAGACCATATGGACTGGGGAGACCAGGATTGTGAAGGTCAATTCCTGCGCCTAGGATTGCTGCAGCAAGGATAGCAGCTACATTGCTGTCGTAAATATCGGCTCCAGTTCCAGCCACATCACCAACGTTGTCACCAACAGCATCAGCGACTGCAGCAGGATTTCTGGGATCATCTTCAGGAATATGATGCTCAATCTTACCGACAAGGTCCGCAGACAGGTCTGCTGTCTTTGTATAGATTCCACCACCCGCCTTTGCAAAGAGAGCTACTGTGCTTGCTCCGAATGAGAACCCTGTTATGATCTCCCACAGACCCGCCTCACGTGGAATTACCGTAAAGATTGTATCAGGGAGAATGAAGTTCCATAGCAGGTAGAGTGTCCCAAGACCCACGAGTGCAATTCCTGCAATCATTAGGCCCATAACAGAACCTGCTCGGAATGCTACCTTAAAGGCGGGATTCAGCCCCCCTGAGGCCGCCGCTGCTGCTGTTCGGCGGTTTGCCTTTGTCGCCACTACAACTCCAATGAATCCAGCTGCCATGCTGGCTAGTGAACCCAGGAAGTAGGAGATTGCAATAGGAATGCCAAAGTCCCTGAAAATGAGTGCAATCAAGACGGCAAGAATGACTGTGAATATTGTCAATATACGATACTGAACCTTGATGAACGAGTAGGCACCGTCTTCAATTAGTGCACTCACCTCACGCATTCTCTTGTCGCCCTCATCGGCCTGGTTTACCATATAGAAGATGTAGAGAGCTACGAGTATTGACAGAAGTCCTGAACCTATTGCTACGCCAAGAAATAGAATGGCCGACATTTTTTGTGCTCCTTATGCTCCGTTCCATAAGATTTCCTGTATATAGACCCTCCCAAATAATCCGAGTCATTTCAGGACTAGAGTTTTCGTAACTGGTGATTCTCAATTGCTGGGTCGAGCTCTAAGACTTCGACCTTCAGCATCTTGTCACCTTGACGGATCTGCTTGACGACATCAAAGCCTTCGATTGTCTGACCAAACACCGTGTGCTTACCATCGAGATGTTTGCAGTTGTTCCCATTCAGGACTACAAAGAACTGGGATCCACCCGTGTCACGCCCTGCATGAGCCATTGAGAAAGATCCATCTTCGTGTTTTTGTCTTTGTCCACTTGTTTCACAAGGGATTCTGTACCCTGGACCCCCTGAGCCAGTGCCCGTTGGGTCACCGCCCTGGATTACGAAGTCAGGCACTACACGATGGAACGTGAGGTCATTATAATAGCCATCTTGAGCAAGAGTGACAAAGTTCTTGACCGTATTAATAGCATCATCTGACCAGAACTCAGCGATGATGTCACCCTTGTTTGTCTGAATCTTGATTTTAGTTGCCAAAGATATCACCATAGTAATTGCTAGCTAGCCATGCCGCCAGTTGGTTTTCCACACTAAGACTCCCTCTTAGAGGTTGCGAAGTGGTCATTGTCATAATGCCCATCATTCTTAAGCACACCAAACGACTCCCTCGCGGACATGATTGTAAAGAAGGAGTACACAGAAGGGAGAATCACCTTCGTCAGTGCAGATGTCGATTACTACACTGAGAACAAGAAACAACCAACAGCCGACATGCCAGTCTTCATGAATCCACGTATGCGCCTCAATCGTGACTTCTCTGTTCTGTTTCTCGCTGCCTATCTAGAAGGGAATCCGATAGAGCTGATGTGTGAGCCGCTTGCAGGATGTGGTGTCAGAACACTCCGCTATCTGAAAGAGTGTCATGGAGAATTTAGCGCATTGATGTTTGATGCAAATCCAAACGCTGTTGAAACCATCAATAAGAACATTGAGAATCTAGGGCTCTCTGAGAGAGCTAGGGCAAAGCATGGAGATGCCAAGGTGCTCCTTTTGACTGAGTCCAGAGGAAAGAGGTTCGATTACGTGGATGTTGATCCCTTTGGTACGCCAGTTCCATACCTGAATGCCGCAATTCAATCAATGAGTCCTAAAGGTGGACTGCTTGCCATTACGGCGACTGATATGGCTGCACTGTATGGCGTCTATCCCAGAGTAGCTCTTAGAAAATACGGCGGTCTCTCGACTAGGACTCCATTCTCACATGAACTCGCTGTGAGGCTTGTTATTGGACACACCTTCTCAGTAGCAGGAGCGAATGATTACTCAATCACACCCCTTGCAGTCCTAAGCACAGATCATTACGTTAGAATCTGGCTCACCGTCAAGGCAGCCAGAGATGAAGCTAATCGTCAGGTAGATGACATGGGGCTAGTCAGGTATTGTCCGGATTGCATGCATGTCGAAGTCATTCCCTTGAGGAGTAGGCGGGAATATGGCATGATTACGCATCAGAAGGAAGGATGTACTGGAAGGCTAAGCACTGCAGGTCCACTCTGGATTGGAAGACTCTACGATACCAGCATTCTGGGTGCTGCAGAGCGAATCATACCGGGAATGGAGGATGTGTTTGAGAAACGAGTCAAACGAATGCTGAAAATGATGGTCGGTGAGAGTGCCCTGGATACTCATCCGTTCATCGATATCCATGCACTCTGTGACCTTCATAATCTAGTACCACCGAAGCTCACTGAGATCATCTCTGCTATCAGAGAGTCTGGACATCTTGCAGAGCGAACCCATTTCAGACCAACTGCTTTGCGAACAAATGCTGAAGTCGGAAAAGTAACTGAGATTGTAGCCAACCTTTCAGGAGGGAAGTAGACGTGCCCAGACCAAAGAGACCCCGGACAAAAGAGCACTACTACAAGTCTGCAAAAGCGCATGGATACAGGGCCAGAAGTGCGTACAAACTCAGACAAATCGTTCAGAAATATAAGTTGCTCAAAGGTGTAGACACTGTAGTTGAGCTGTGTAGCAGTCCTGGTGGATGGACTCAGGTCCTTCGTGAGATGGACAGTGGTCTAGAGATAGTAGCCGTGGACCTCAATCGTATGGAACCAATTGAAAGGGTCACATTCATTCAGGGAGATATCTTAGACTCGGAAATATTAGACCGGATCAAGGCAGCGACCCGCGGGTCTATTGACATGGTCATTTCAGACTGTGCCCCAAAGGTCTCTGGGAACTGGGACTTAGACGTTTTCAGACAGCTCTCATTAGCAAAGGGCACTCTGGATATTGGACTGAAGTTGTTAGATGCTAAGGGAAAGGTGCTCACAAAGGTATTCCAAGGTAGTGGATTCCAAGAGTTCCTTCAGGAAACTAAGAAGAAATATCGTTCTGTCAAACTAGTGAAGCCTGCTGCTTCACGTCAGAGCAGTGCGGAGATCTATCTGCTTGCGATAGGACCTACAGGACAACCAGATGATGAAATTGAGGACTAATTCGCATCTGTGCTGATCATCCACTCTTCAA
>JASFEL010000066.1:0-5803 GCA_050124855.1 Candidatus Thorarchaeota archaeon
AAGGGTGCACAGGAGGCCTATCTTCAAGTGGAAGCAGACAATGAATCAGCCATACAGCTCTATAAGAGTCTGGGCTTCAGACAGAAGTTTACGTACTGGTATCGTCAACTAATAGAATAGAAACGCCTTGGAGGAGGGGCCTCCAAAGAGGCCCCACCCTATCCTGTACCCCATCAAGTCTGCCGTTGGAGAATGGGTGAGCTAAAGCTTGCCGATCCATGTTTCATAGTCGGACTTGATTTGGGCTGTTTCATCCGTGCCACCAAAGTCAGCCGGATCGATATGAAGGTCATCACCTTCTTGCACTGCTTCGATCACCATTACACCTGGAGCTTCAATCTTGACGCCCATCTTTCCATCTCGCTCGAAACGCTCGGTATAGACCAAGTCTGCGTTTCGGACAGCGGAGTAGATTAGGAATGCCGTCTTTTGTTCAGCCGCACCAGCAGGAGCGGCAACAACTGGCGCTGGTTCAGGTTCTTCGGCAACCGTTGTAGCTGTGATTGTTGGAGTGTCGGGAACTGTTGGCGCTGGCGTTGGTTCTGGTTCAGGTGTTGGCCTGACTGGTCGTGTTTCACGTGCTATTGGTGGTCCAGGTTCTGCTTCAAATGCCAAGAACTGATCTTCAAACTGCCACCTCTTGTTGATGGCGTCCCTGAACCTTTCAATGGCTGCTGCAACCTCGGGATCCCCATCATCTTTTTCTAACATTTCCACGTAGTTGGTGGATGCCATTCCAATGTTGGTTATCCCTATTTTATAGCCTGATTTTGCCACACTCTTGCCGATTCGAAGTGCGTGCATCCGTGTGGGCATGTTTACAGCACGTCCGACAAAGACCCAGCACGTGTCATTATATTCGTCAAGCACTATGATTGCAGCGTCGCTAGCAACTAATGACACATCCATCTTTACAGGTGTCACCTCACCGGAGTCGTCTTGAAGCATAAGCATGAATGGTTTTCTTGAGAGGGGTTTCTTCGGAATTCCGGTAACCTCCTATTATATTGGTCCCAAAGTCCCCTTCCTTTACTCGCTTTTAACAAATGCTCGGACAGACTCCCAATAGCATCGAACCCCCCCTCCTTTTTCCTATTGTTTCATTTCGTAGGACTTAGTTCGTAATCCTCCTAGGATTACTACAGATACAGATCCAGAATCAGATTCATTGTACAGAAATAAGAAAGAAGTAGGACTGACACCTGACAGCGCAGTCCGGCTCAGCCCCATTGGGGTTTTGGAATGCAGTGTTCAATTAAGCCATCGCGAATCTTGGACACTTTTCCTTGGTGATTCCCGGTGTTTCACAGGGCTTTTGCATCCCCTTATAGAACTTGAAGCCATCTACCCCGCATTTGCCTTCAGCTGCATCATATTCTGGACAGGTCATTAGTAGATTCACCAACACGGTCTTCGTCAAGCCTCAGTCCCCTTTTGGAGACCCGAGTGACTTCGAAGAGTAATCCCTCTGAGGGCACATATTAAGCTATTTTGCCTCTCCCCAATCCTAGTGATTCTCTACGCAATCGCATGTTAACAACTGTTATCCGGATGTCATGGAAATGCTATAACATCCCGTGCTCCGAAAGCACCTCTCGCATCAATGCAATCTCATCAGTGAAGATGCCGTCCACTCCTAATCCTATCAACCACTCCATCTCATCTCTATCGTTGATGGTCCATACATGAACCGCAATCCTTCGCTTGTGCGCTTGCTCAACGAACCTTTCGCTAATCACAGATGTGGAGCCATATTTGATAGGAACTTGAAATGCCTTATACTGGATGTTTCTTGAAAAGAGACTCAATGCCCGGAATCTGGTGCCCAGCACGAAATTCCTGACCTCTTTTGGATGCGCTGAAGTTATGGCATCAGGTGTGATTTCTCTAAAGAGTGTCATCTGCTCAGGAATGAAGGATGCAATAGTTACCGTATCAAGTCTATCATATTCCTCAAGCACTTCGGCAAGCACTTGTGGAGCTTTTCTGTCAGAGTCTTTAATGTCAAGGTTGAATCTAGTTTCCGGGAGTTCCTCAAAGGCTTCTCGGAGAGTTACAACTGACAGTCCCTTACCCCTGAATGGAAATGTCACACCATCTTGAGTGAACATGTAGCCGAAGTCCATTTGTCTAAGCTCCTCCAGCGTGCGTTCACGCACAGATCCAGATTCACCAGTTGTCCTTCTCAAGTCGTCATCGTGGAACAGAACTAATTCGTCGTCACTTGTCAGTCTGATATCGCTCTCAAGAAAATCTACTCCAATCTCCAATGCTGCTTTGAGGGCTAGCATTGTGTTCTCTGGAGCCTTGTTTAGATTACCTCGGTGTCCCATGATTAGCGGTCTTCCGGGACCGAATACTATAGAGTCCGACATCAGCCTTGAATATGTCAAAACCACTCCTTAAGTTGTGTCTTCTCAACCAAAGGAGTATTCGCTGTATTCTCCATGGAAATCGGTGGGCACCTCACGCAGGATTGCTACAAGCCGATCTGTCGCTTTTGCAGTCTTTAATAGCCTTGGCATGTTTCCCTTGATTTTGAGCTTTCGAGTAATGAACGCCCTGTTCGCACTTATCTTTCCGAGCAGGATATCTACCCAGACACGATAAGGTGCACTCAAAATGAATGACGTTTCACGTTCACCTGTCCAGATGTCCGTCATCTTACCTTCCTTTATCTCAAATCCTACCACCATAGTGTCTTCTACTCCCTTGTCTGGCTCTGCTTGCAGAACAAGAGTATAGGAGTCGTTCACATTAGATGCTAGATTCATGTACTCCTTATCTTGATTGAGATTCTCCTTGAATATCTCAAGGTACTTTTCATTTCCAAGTGCCATTCTATCTGCCATTCCATCTCCTCCTTTCATATCTCTACAAGCACTTTCACTTCATTACTATCAGGACGGGTCAGTGCTTTAAACCCCTCCTCGACAACTTTCTCTAGAGGAACAACCTTCGTGATATAGGGTGCTGGATCAATTCTCTTTGTACTCAGTAATTCTATAGCCTCGGGAAACTCTGCATAACCCAGGTAGCTGAACTGGACATTGAGTTCGTTGAGCACCCCGGTCATGAAGTCGGCCTCCACGGGCTCTTCGCTGATTCCAAGAACTAGAATTGTGCCGCCTCTTTTGACAAGCTGAAATGCATCTGCAGTAGGTCCAGGAGCGCCAGTACATTCGATAACCAGGTCCACCCCCAAACCTGCTGTGAATCTCTCTATCCTCAGAGAAACTGATTCCTCATTGGCGTTGATAGCAGCCTCTATGCCGCTTCTTTTTGCCATCTCAAGTCTTGCTGGTTTGATTTCAGTCGCGTAGATATCAGATGCTCCCTTTAATCGAGCGAGCTGCAGACTTAGCAGTCCGATAGGCCCTGTGCCCAGAATAAGCACGGTGCTTCCATGTTCAAAGGCTATTCTCTTGAAGCCTCTTATTGCAATAGATAGCGGCTCAACAAAAACCCCTATCTTATAGTCTATGGAGCCAGGAAGTTTGTGTAAGACCACCTCAGGGAGTGCTACTAGTTCAGCTAAACCTCCGTCCATGGATATGCCAACCATCTGCATATCTTCACACAACGAATGTCTGCTTTTTGAGCAGAATGAACATTCGCCACAAGGAATCAAGGAGTTCGGGACTACCCTATCTCCTTTCTTCCACTTGCTCACTTTCTCTCCCACATCAACAACTTCACCCGTGAACTCATGGCCCATTATTAGGCCGCCTTCGTACATGCCATATTCCCAAGCACTTAGATCTGTTCCGCAGATGCCAACATACTTGGGCTTGACTAGAACATCACTTGGGCCAATCTCTGGTTCTGGAACATCTTTCACTTGAATATCGTCTGCACCCTCGTATACAGCAGCCTTCAACTACTCATCACCTGGTAACTGACAACCTTCAAGCCAAACAGAGGCCACAGAGTCAAAGTCCGGCGGCGCTAGATTGATGTCTGGATCAATCACAACATCGATGACAGATGGGAGACCTGAATCCTTTGCTTTCTCAAGTGCAGGCGTAATGTCCTCCGGCTTCTCAACTCTAACTCCAAAGCAACCCATTGCTTCTGCAATCTTGTCATGTCTGACATCTACGAAGTCCACACCCACATACCTCTCCTCATAAAGACCCTTCTGGCCTGCCTTGATCATACCATACGCCCTGTCATTAGCTACAATGATAGTGAATGGGAGTTTCAGTCGCCTTGCGGTTTCGAGTTCCTGAGCATTGAACATGAACGCTCCATCTCCGGAAATCACATACACTTCCTTGTCTGGATGTGCGAGTTTTGAACCGATGGCATACCCTGTACCTACACCAAGATGACCTGAGTCGGATGGCCAAAGGAATGTTCTAGGCTCGTAGATTCTGTTGAGGTAGATTGCCCAGACAGCTATGTTCCCTCCATCAACCACTGATATTGCATCACGTGGAAAGAAGTCACGTACGGCTTGCACAAGCCTGAGTGGGTGGATAGGTGTGACGTTAGATTGTCCCTGTTCCACAAAGTCCTCAAGCCAGTTGTCCTGTGCCTCCCTGCAATCAGCCATCTCCGGTCTCGGTTTGACCTTTGGCTTCTTCTTGATTATCTTCAGAATCTCTGCGAGTGTGCTCTTTGCATCTCCGACAATTCCCAGATCAACCACTCTGTTCAAAGCAATCATTTCAGGAGCGATATCGACCTGAATCAGCTTTTGGTCGGCACAATCACCCCACCCTGGTGCTCTGCCCCAGAAATCCAGGTCTCCAAGCTTCCCTCCTACTAGTAGAACCATGTCTGATTGACACTGGGCACCAATTGCACCAAAACTTGCAGGGACAAGAGACAATGGATGGTCTTCAGGCACCGCGCCTCTAGCTCCCACCGATGTTGTGATTGCCGCCTGCAGATGCTCTGCAATAGCGATCAATTCCTCCGAGGCTTCAGATGCTAAGACACCACCTCCAGCATGAATCAATGGGAATTGAGAATTGAGAAGCATGTCTGCCGCCTTGGAGATGAGATCGGGGGCTCCAACAGGGCGGTGAGTCATTCTATATTGATTCCTAGGTACTATGCCGTCTTCCAACGTGTCATCATCACACTTGAGATAGAGGACATCTGATGGGACATCAAGGAAAACAGGTCCTGGCTTGCCTGCAAGCGCTTCTCTGAATGCCCAATGCACTAGATGCGGAATCCTCTGCCAATGAGAAATAGTTGCACCCCATTTTGTGATTGGTTTGAAAAGGTCTAGCTGGTCAAGACCCTGAGTGCTACCATGGTCTGGATTAATTCTCCATGATTGGTTCTGAGCGCAGAGTACAATCATTGGAATGCTGTCTGCGAATGCAGCATAGACTCCAGGTACTAGGTCTGCTGCCCCAGGTCCCACAGTGCCTAAACACACACCGGGTTTGCCTGTAGTTCTTGCCCAGGCATCCGCTGCATGCGCTGCAGCCTGTTCGTGTCTGAATGTTATGAATTCCATTCCATCTGTGGTGTGTATCGAGTCAAGTAACGGATACAATTGGTCTCCGGGTACGCCGAAGACATACTTGACACCTTCCTCGATGAGACACCTGGCGAGTACCTCGCCACCTGTCAACATAGTCATTTTCTCTCTCCTCTTCAGACGGAAACCTCTTCTATTCAGGTAGCGGCTGGATTTATCCATTCCGAATGTAATTATTTGCTGAAATCAAACGCCACCTATATAGCTCCTTTCTTACTCTTTTGGGCGCTTGTCCGAAATGCTGACTTGTAGTCATAGATTGTGAGTTGCCAAATTCATTATATTGGTGGTGTGATATGA
>JASFEL010000067.1:0-5799 GCA_050124855.1 Candidatus Thorarchaeota archaeon
CAAGGATTCCTATTGATGTGGCTCCTTGTTCGACTGCTTTCTTGGCATATTCTGCCGCGAAAATCCGTCCTTCGGGACTGAAAATGCTTGTAGACATATCATAGCCTTGTCCGGGTAGACCAAACATGGTGTTTTCCTCCAAGTAGTTAACCTGTATCTATCCGGAAGCCAGAACCTCACATTGGGCAACGCCTGACAATTCCGAAAAGCTACTGTCAAACTCCTTTATTTTGCCAGCCCTCGGCATTTCTGCATCCTAGGCTCAAATGGCCTTCGTTGACCTAGACTCATAAAGCTTCTGGTGTGCATGTGGTTGGTTTTGCGCTTGCTTACTCTTGGAGCATGTATAGATACACAATGACTGCCAATGAAAGCAGAAGGGTAACTATGGCCACACCAGCTTCGAACATCAGGAATGTCATCACAAAGACTACGATGAGAAGAAGAATCAACTCTGTCCATCCTGCTCGGATTTGAGTAAGGTACAGGCGAATATTCACCACCGTGATTGTAAGAAAGAGGAACATGCCGGACATAACAAGGATTTCGATTATGAGAACGAGGAAAGGATTCATGTCGTTGAGTGCGCCGACAGGACTTGTGTCAATGACTTCTGGAGCCGACCATGCCCAAAGTGCCAATCCTAGACTCAACAGAACCACTGTTAAAATAATAGTGATGATTGTGGACCGTACAATCTCGCTTCGTTCAGGAATCTCGTCGCTCAATGTCTCTCACACCGGCCTTGGAGTCCGAGATGTTTGCGTGTCGCACTTAAAGATACCGACCGATTCAAGGTTGTTTTCCTTCATGCTGAACTAAGTGCTTGATGTGATAGAGATTTAAGAAAGGAGCCTGCTTTGGCGAAACTGGGTTAAAGGTGTGGGCAGGATCACATCATACTTTGGTCTCTCCGACGACAAACCACATGTGATTAGACTCACGAGTATTGCAATCAGCCTTAGCACCCTCATGCAGGCCACTATAGCGATCTCGACCACATTCTATCTCATTTTTGTCGCAGAAGCATTAGGAAACGGTGATTTCATTGTCGGGATGACCCTGGTTGCAGTACTAGTTGTGATACAGATGACTGTTCAAACCACATTTGACTACCCAACAGGGGTCATCGGCGACTGGATTGGACAGCGATACATCTTAGCCACGGCGTTCCTCACTTACGCTGTAGCGTTCTACACTGTGTCCCTGGTGACAAGCACCACCCCAATCGGACTGCTCATCCTTGTTTATGCTCTAATGGGGTTCGCTTCTTCTCAACAGAGTGGAGCACTTGGCAGCTGGTTCGATAATAACTGGAGAGTCGCAATGCCCGAAGATGAGGGTCGTAAGCAGTACGGTGTGCTTCAGGGCAAGTGGGGGATGTTGTCTTGGCTTACAAATGTCCTCATCCTCATTCCAGGAGGCATTCTGGCCACAGTGTTTGCTCGAGCCTGGGTGTTTCAGGTACAATCAGTCCTCTGTGTGGTCATCGCCTTAGCGTCATGGAGATTCGTACGGAATCTTCCTGAAGCTGAGCAGAATAGGCAATCAAAGCCGGATATTGGCGAGTATTTTTCACTATTGAGAGAGGGCGTAACATACCTGTTTAGTAGTGAGTATGTGAAGTATCTTCTAATTGGCTCAATGCTCGTCAACAGCGTAATCTCAGTATGGGGGAACCTCATCCTATTCCCGATGTACTACACATATCTGGTATCTGATGTGGCTGTGGCTAGCTTTCGCACCATTGTCATGGTGCCACTTGTAGTCTATTCAGAACGCTCGGGTGTCTGGGCAAAAAGGTACGATCCAGAGAAGTGGATACCTCGTTTCAGATTTATCCAGACATGCGGAGCTGTGTTCTTCTGGGTGTTTGCAGTATTGATGATTGTGTTCCAACCACCCCCAGCGAACTCGCCGATGATAGACTACATCCTTCCGGGTACTGACATTCTATTACTCAGAGTTCCTGTGGCTTCATTGGTGCCTGTATTTCTGATGGTTGTCATGTTCTTCATCGGTGGCGCGTTCCTCCAACTGGGAGGAGTTCTGACTTCACGTGTCTTTGTTGATGCGATTCCAAATAGAGTAAGGAATGGTGTATACTCTTTGTTCCCAACAGTTGTATTGATTTTCGCAATACCCCAGATTGCTTTCTTCGGATGGTTGATTCCATTGTTGGGTATTTCCACCACGCTGTTCCTATGTGGATGTATATCAACAATAGGTGTGCTTATGATTCGGAAGGGTCTGAGCTATCCAAAGCCTTGGCTCGATGATACTGCTGTGTCCACAGAACAAGAGCCAGGCCAAGAGCTTGAGGATGAGCACTAGAACTCAACAGAGGTCCCTAGTCGCATGTTGTAGACCTCAAATTCTAGTTCAGTCAATTCGTCCTGAAGCTTACGGTACTTCTTCTCAAACTCGTCGTGTCCGATGGTGCCAGCCTTCTTCTCCATCACAAGTCGTTTCAGTTCGCTCTGACGCTCTTTTATCTTCTCCTTAATCTCTTCCCAATGGCTGCGGTGAGTTGATACTGATTCCCCCCAACTATTACTCGATTTGGAATCCTGCTCTAGCTTGCTAACTACTTCATCGAGCGAACTTTTGATCTCCTCAGCGTCCTTGCTGTCCTCTTTCAAACTCTGCACCAGACTCATTTCGATTTAAAT
Source organism: Candidatus Thorarchaeota archaeon (assembly GCA_050124855.1). Classification (GTDB taxonomy): domain Archaea; phylum Asgardarchaeota; class Thorarchaeia; order Thorarchaeales; family Thorarchaeaceae; genus SMTZ1-83. The sequence continues at coordinate 2,673 of JASFEL010000067.1, forward strand.
TCGATATATGCGTTGAGATGGGGCCATAGACGAATCAAGAAAGCAAGAGTAGTAGTAGTGGGACTACTGGGAGAAGAAGAATGGTTCCCACTGTAACAGCCGTTGCCGCGGATTCAGTGTCTAGGTTGAGTCCACCTGCAAATACCACAGTAAATACAGCAGGGGGCATCAATGCCTCAATAATTACTACCTTTGATGCCAAGTCTGAAAGGCCCAGAAAGAGTAACAAAATGCCCATCAGAATTGGAACAAACAGTTGCCTCACAACAGCCACCTCGAAGCCACCCATAATGTCTACTCTGGAGAATCGCGTTCCGATTCCAAGGCCAACTGTGACAAGAGATAGGTAAGTTGTGATAGCGCCATTGACGGAGAGTAAGGAAGCAACCTCATGAGGCAGTGAAACTCCTAAAATCAGAAGTACAGATGCCAAGATAGCAGCGATAAACGGAGGAAACTTCAGCCACTGGCTTGCCATTTCTCTCCAATTTGTACCTGTTTCACTATACCTAGAGCCAATCACAGAACCCAGGCTGACTAGAAGAATCATCTGAGTAAGGGAGAACATGATGACAAAGGGGACTGCTTGATCTCCAATGAAAAGAATTGCCAGAGGGAGGGGAATGAAAAGAGCGTTCTGGAAAGTGGAACAGAGCAGAAGAACGCCCTTTCTCGGATTCTCGATTGTGCTCTTCCTTAATCGCACATACATGATCATTGTACCAGATAGATGAACGATCAATGCAGCAAGGAGGACCAATGGGATCTCAATGAGAGTTTCTAGGGATGATGTGAGTAAGGACTGAACAACTAGAATGGGCACTAGAAGATTCACAAGGAGAGTGATGAAGTGCTTATTGACCTCTTGTCCCCGACCTGAGAGTTTAGCGATGACATAACCTATGACAATCGAACCATAGAAAGAGCCTAAGTTCGTAATGAGGTCGATAACTTGCAGCTCTATCCACCAGCCTCGATTCCTCGCTTATAGACCCAATCTCTCAAGGGTCTCATCGCTGGGTGCTCCCGTGGCACGGTTCCATCCTCTATATTCGTAATAATCCTTCAATTGCATATCCATATCTGGTACGAAATCGTCTGTAGCATAGTCAGGAAGTGGTTTCAGGAGTGGTGCAGGGAGACAATCATCTTCCGGTCTTAGCCCACACTTGAGATTGAACAACCTCTTTTGTGTGACTGCACGTGAACCTATCAAAAGAACATCCTCGCTGGTAAGCGGCATCCCTGTTGCCATGCTCACAAGCCTTAGGATTGTATCAAAAGGGACTTGCGCGAAGTGACACATCATTATCGAATCGAAAAATGCTCTGAAGTCTTGTGCGCGTGCAGCAATGGCTCCCTTATCCTCATTCTCCAGTCGATCACCTGAATCGATGCCGATTTCGCGAACTTCCACACCCATGTCAACACTGTACATGTCACCCTCCAAGTGAGTTGCGCCACGAGATGCTGTTGCATACACAGTAGCCATTCCTGCAAACGCCCGTGGGTCATGATTAGGAACCTCTTGTCCCTTAACGTGGATGACTAATTCAGATGCATCATGTTTCTTCGCAAACCGTACAGACCCCTCAGCCAACTCATCTCCGACGCCTGATCGTGATGCAATCGCATGGACTAGTTCAATTGCTCTGTCTGCATCTCCCCATTCCAGACCAAGATTCAGTTTGCCGAGATCACAGAGGTGCGTTGCGAATGCAATTGCACTACCACAACTAATAGTGTCCAGTCCATACTGATTGCATAGATTGTTGATTAGTGACACTTTCTTCAGGTCAGATACCATTAGGTTAGACCCAAAGGCTGCAATTGTCTGAAACTCTGGTCCTGCTAATTTCTCGAAACCATACTCAGGCAAGGTGATTACTCGACCGCATGCAATTGGACACGAATAGCAGGCGGTTCTACCAGTTAGGAACTCTTTCATTGCTGTTGAAGTCAATGAATCGTATTCAAATTCAATTTCTTGGAAGTATTTGATGGGCATGTCATTGAACATCATTCCAACTTCAACGTACATGGATGTCCCTGAGTCACGAAGGTGATGCATGACTTCGCCTAGTATCTTTGAGGACTCTCGCGCAAGACTTGTGAATCCTTTCGGATCAGCCACCTTGATCTTCTTGGTGCCGGCCACTGTGATTGCTTTCAAGTTCTTTGAGCCCATCACCGCTCCTAAACCACATCTAGCTGCAGCCCTTTCATCGGTCATAATGCCAGCGAACCTGACGAGATTCTCTCCCGCAGGTCCTATACAGGCTATACGAACTCGCCCCAGTTTCTTCTTCAGGAGAGTCTGAACGTCGTCTGTCTTCATGCCCCATAACTCAGTGGAAGAATCAATCTCTACTTCACCTTCTTTGATGTGAAGGACTACAGGTTCTTCAGAACGACCCTTGACGAGAATGCCATCGAAGCCCGAAAACTTCAGATTCGCACCAAAATGGCCACCCACATGTGCCTCACCCCAGATACCAGTCAAAGGGGATTTTCCACAGACCACAAGCCTCCCTGTACTTGGGGCCAATGTTCCTGTCAAGGGACCAGTCATGAATAGCAGCATGTTATCGGGTCCTAGAGGGTCTGCAGAAGGATCCATTATATCGAATAGAAGCTTGCTCGCGTAGCCGCTCCCGCCAATGAATTTTGAAGCAATTCCCTCATCGATAGGGAGCAGAGATGTAGTTTTCTTAGTAAGGTCCACTACAAGGATTTGACCCATGTACCCATGCATGGCCATCCCTCCTAAAAGTCCCTCATGATTTCCCACAGGTCTTCCTCATCCTCGACAACGTCTTCCGGAAGAGGGATAGGCTCACCTGCCCTGAGCGCAAGTAGATAGATTCGGCATGTTCGCTCGAGAAGAATCGCATTGTCAAGAGCTTTTCTAATATTATTCCCGCACGTCACTGCTCCATGATTGGCAATGAGCACTGCACTTCTCCGATCCATAGCCTCAACGACATTCTTTGCAAGGTCTTTTGTGCCTGGCATTGCATAGGAAGTGACCCGAATCTCGCCACCTAGCTTTGGGACCACCTCGTCCAATATTGGCGGCAGAGACTTTTGTAGTATTGCTAGAGCTGTGGCATAGACACTATGGGAG
>JASFEL010000068.1:0-5768 GCA_050124855.1 Candidatus Thorarchaeota archaeon
TTAAACGTTATCATATTGCTTCTTCTCTCGTAAGGTGAATATAGAAAAGACGGCTGGACATGAGAGAAGGATAAACCCTCCTGCGCCAAAATACATCATGACACGCGAAATGACATAGAACTGATTCATCTCGTAGATGGAGAACGATATAATTAGGGAGACGATTGAAATGAACCATGCACCGAGAGTAACCTTTGCTTTCAGTACTGGTTCAAGAGCCTCGAGGTCTGCACTTGGTTTGAATTCAGTCATCCTGAATAGGAACTTGCGATAGTTTTGCAGTTTTCTGTGAATTGTGTACACAATTGGTATGCCCACAATTATTGCTAGAAGTATGAAGTTGTACGCTAAAACTGGATCTTGATCGATGCTTATCAAGAAGCCCAAGATAGAGAAAGTGGAAATGCCGCCAACAGTGGCAATCTGAATTATCAATTCGATCAAAGTTGGGTGTCGAATGAAGAGAGCTACAATCTGTTTCTCGGTATCTCTTGATTCTGTTTGAATCTCCAGCAAGAGGAACAAAAGGACTCCAACGAATATAGAAACGAGTGCGAGTGTAAAAACAAGAGCATATCCATCCACCTTGGTATTCCTCAATCTTGTTTCAGATATGATGGATTAATGAATTATATGCCAAGATGAAACCTCATCTTATCACCCCAAGGATATTTGGTCAGAAGGTGCAGCGGCCCCTTGACATCGAACGTCCTTCTTCTCAGTGCTATCAATCACCTTCCTCAGAGCAGCACCCTCTGAGGCTCCACCACTCCACCTTAGAGCTGTTCCCGCCAGGGCCTGACTCGATTCGGTAGTTTATGCCAATCACAGCAATCCTACAAATGCTGCTATGGCAGTGACAGACTTCAGAGACCACCCGTCGCCGTCCAGTGAAAGGACACATGAGTGTCCGGGTTCGTCCTCCGTTTTGGTTACTGGTTCCGGCTATTGCCATACCGGTCACAGGTCGCGGCAAACGACCTAACCCTACCCGCTGCAGACGGGGTTTCTACAGTTTTCCCTAAAAACGTTGTCAATCGTCAATAAAGGGATATCTAAACGAATGCGCCGGCAGCCCTCTTTATCTCAGTGACTTCCTGCAGGACCTCTTTCTCAGATGGCAGAAGATCATCCAAGAACTTCTTTCGCATGGCAAGAATGTGTTTGTCTGGGATGTCTGTGTAAAGCACTTCGTCATTTTTCACTTGGCGGCCAATGGTGGGCCCTCTAATAGACACCGCAACTTCCATTCCATTGGTGGCTTCATCTACAGGCACACTACGGTCCTGAATCTGAAGAATTGTACCAACTCGTCTTCCCTCCGAGTTGATTACACCAGTTCGAGGTCTGATAATTCCATGGACCCTCACACCTACAATTGCGGGGTCTTTCTGCCTGAAGACGTACTCGGGAATTAGTTCAAGTTTTCCAGGTCTGATTAATGACCCAAGCGATTCCGCTTTTGCCTGTTCTCTCTTAACAATCAACCAAGCATTATAATCGTCATACAATCGATAGATGACCTCGTTCAGAAAGGTCTCAACACCATACTCTGCAGCCAAGTCCTCGATGTCAGGGGCGAATTTCACGTTGAACCCTAGCACAACAGCATTGAGTGGGTCTGTGTCTCCTGCAGCCTTTGCCTCTACAATATCGCGTTTCACTATGTTTCCAACATCTGCTATTCTGACCGGGACTTTCCGGTCCTGTAGGAACTGGGTCACAGCCTCCAGAGAACCAAGAGTGTCAGTCTTGACCACTATTCCAGAAGAGTCTCTCTGAATTCGGATGGAGCTGACCTCGTCTCGGACCTTTTGTTTTATGGCCTCAAGATTCTCTTTCTTGTCTACAGCATATACCGGTGCACCTGCAACTGCACCCACAATGTCCGGGGAAACTATCTTGACACCAGCAGCGGCATGCACTTCTTCAACAGGTGTGAACTTCTCTTTTGGATCACGAATCTCATCAAGCTCTTTAGGCTGCAGTAGGGTCCGGATTTTTGCGACAATAACATCATCAAGCCCACCGATGACCACGGTGTCTGTCTTCCTCAGAATCCCCTCGTAGATAATCGTGTCCAGAGTGATACCAAGCCCTGTTTCCTCTCTGACCTCTAGAATAGCCCCCCGGGCCGGCCCCTCAGAGACCTGTAATCGGTCTTTCATGTATTGTTGGGTTAGACCAGAGAGGACCATGAGGAGTTCAGGGATTCCTGTGCCCGTTTTTGCACTTGTAGGAACGATTGCTATTGTCTTGGTGAAGTCTTCGACTCTATCGAACCTTTCTGAGTTGTAGCCATTGGCTGAGAGGGCTCCAACAATCTCATACAGGCGTCTGTCGACCTCAGACTGAGTGGATGTACCTTGTGATTTAATTGCCTGGAAGAGGTTCATATCTTCCCTTTCTCGCCATCCAGGAACTTTGTCCAGTTTATTTGCTGCTACTAGAAAAGGAGTCTTTCCTGATTGTAGGATCTTCAGGGATTCGTAGGTTTGAGTGAGTGCGCCTTCGTTGATATCAACAACGAGTATCGCGAAATCAGCAATCGCACCACCGCGCCGTCTGAGATTCAAATATGCTTCGTGGCCAGGTGTATCAATGAATAAAAGACCGTCAATGGTCAGCTCGGTCTTCGTACTCTCGAGAAGATCTCCACAGATTGCCTCAATGGTTTCAGTGGGGAAGAAGGATGCTCCAATGTGCTGAGTTATCCCAGCTGCCTCTCGATCCTGCACTGCTGTACCACGCATTTTATCGAGAAGAGAGGTCTTTCCGTGGTCTATGTGTCCTAGAACAGTGACAATCGGTGAACGCAGCTTAGCGCTATCGCCTGACCCTGAACCAGCCATCGGTGACACCTCACAAGAAGACTAGCAGCGGGGCACGTGTTGATGTTTAAGAAATTGTCGCTCGGCCCTGTCACAAGCCTAAAATAGGTCTGTCCTTCGTCGCGGCGATAAGATCCATTGCAGGTATGATAATGATGGAGCGCTCACTTGTAGTAATCAAGCCCGATGGCACCATAAGACGGACTGTTGGTGCCCTTGTTCTCAAGGACCTTATGGAACGTGGATTTCATGTGAAGGCTTTCAAAGAGATGAAGGTCTCTGAGTCACTGGCCAAATTACATTATGATGTTCACAAAGAGAAACCCTTCTTCCCATGGTTAGTTCAGTTTATCTCCTCAGCTCGTGTCTTGGCAATGATTTTGGAGGCTGATGATGTCATAAAGGGCGTCCGTGATGCACTTGGTGCTACATTTGTGCAAAAAGCAGCACCAGAATCCCTCAGAGGAAAGTATGGTATCTGGTCTGGTATCAATATAGCCCATGCCTCAGATGGGCCTGAAACGGCTGCCAGTGAAACTTCCTTGTGGACTAAGGAGGGCGGTCTCGAAGAGTCCGAAGACGCTGAGAAAACAGCCCATGCCTATGTCGAGAGGTATGCTCCTTCAAATATGGACTTGACCAAAGAGATTCGTGACCTAGTTGAGTCATCAATCGATGTGAATGATACCTCCTCCGCAGTCCTTGAATCCCTCGAAGATCTCTTCGGAAGGGACTCAGAGGGTGTTGATGAGAGCGAGATAAAGGCTCTGGCACTTGCAGTCTTTGACTTCATCAAGGAAGAAGTCGAAAAGAAAGAGTAGAGACCTTTGGTGACACAAGTGTGCCACCTAAGTCATCTTGAACTGCTGATTATTTGGCTTTTCCGCCTTTTTGGAAGCCCTTTGACCACTTTGTGGCTCTTGGCTTCATCTTGCGTTTGAGTCTGGCCACTTTGCACTTGTTGGAACAGAACCACAGTACAGAACCGTCCTTTGTCTGTACAAAGGCAGATCCAGTCCCTGGCTCAATGTCCTTTTCGCAAAAGCTGCAACGTTGCGTTCCGACCATTGGACATCACCTGACGGCTCTAGCGCCTCCTCATTTTACGTGCTTCACGTTCGGTTTCACGGAGAATGAGAATATCACCCATTCTGACCGGTCCCTTCACGTTTCGCGTGAGGACTCGCCCCTTATCCCGGCCTTCCATAATCTTGACTCGAACTTGAGTGATCTCTCCGGTCACTCCTGTTCGCCCCAACAGCTGAATAACCTCGGCAGGGATTGCTGGAGTCACTACTTCTTCTTCTTTCTTGCTCATCGAAAGCCATCACCTAAGATTTACTTGCGCAGAGCACCAATTTTCTCGACAACATCGGTCAAGATATCCTTGGCTTTTCCTTCAACAACAATGGCAACAGCAGCGGTGGGTCTTTCAATTCCGGCAGCATTACCTAGATCTCTCTTGCTGGGCACAAAGATGTAGGGTGCTTTCCTGTCATCACACAGACCTGGGATGTACATGATGACCTCTGAAGGTTCTACATCCTCTGCAACAATCACTAGACGAGCAAGTCCTCGCTCGATGCTTTTTGTTGTTTCGTTAATTCCTTTCTTGATTCTGCCTGTGTCTTTGGCAACTTCAAGTGCCTCTAGGGCTTTCTTTTGAAGCTCTTCAGTAGCTTCCCATTCAACGAATGACGGCTTTGGCATTTTTCTACCTCTGTTCTCACTTCATTGGTATCAATAAGTCGGACACATCCATCTAAGGATGCGTTCTCATCGGCCCAATCTCCAACTTCTTTTAAAACTGTCGAAGTGTCACGTAACTCAAAAGTAGCCTAACAATTTCATGGTCTGAAGAATACCCGAATCATCAACCTCTTGGTGTTGAAGGACAGAATAGCGATTCCGTCGTGCCATTATATCCAGTGCATGATGGACATGATTAAGAAACTGATCACTTGAAATGCCTAGGTCATATAGACTTGCGGGCATGCCATATTTTACAATGAATTGATGCATTTTCTCAGCCTTGTGCTCTCCATATCCTGCCTCTTCGAGATAATAGACACATAGAGGCATTGCAAAAGCGACTTGAAGACCATGTAGTTCAGTTTGTTCTCTGTCCATTGCATGGGATATTGCATGTTCTGTGCCTGAGCATGGCCTTGAACTCCCAAAGATGCTCATCGCTCTCCCGGCATCGATTTCGGCTCGGACTAGGGTTTCTAGATTCTCGTCCTGCAAAACGGACTCAAGTGCTGACTTAACTAGACTATAGACCCTCTTATCGAATGGCTCGTCGTTCTTCTCATGGGCAAGGCGCCACTCACCAAGACTGGATGCTTTGCAGATGATATCTCCAATTCCGGCCAGCTTGAGTTTAGCTGGTGCCTTTTCAATGATGGAGAGATCAGCTATGACACCTATGGGACTCTTACATTTCTCAGAGTATCTGTACCCATTGTGACTCACCGATGCGACATCACTTGCTATTCCATCATGAGATGCTGCAGTTGGTACAGCAATCCAGTCGAGACCAGTATCTCTCGCTAGCAACTTAGCAGTGTCTAAGCTTCGTCCTCCGCCAAATCCGAGTATGATGTCCTTCCCGAGAGCTTTGGTAACTTCTCCCCCTTCGTACTCAGAAACCAATAACCAGGTCACTTCGTCACCCATAAAGTCCTCTACAATCTCTCTGTACTCTGTATATAGCAGCTCATCAGTCACGAAAATCGGCCGTTCATAGTCTTCCAAGAAGTCGTCCACCTTACTTAGAGCCCCTTTTCTAATAACTATGAACTGGGGATCTACAATGGACATGTCAACAACTCCAAAGTGGTGGCTGTTCCTCCCTTGTTAAGCTCTTCTGTTGGGCGCCTAATTTCAGTATGACCTGGCATCTCTCAGTAGCCTTAAGTATCGCACCGACCCGCT
>JASFEL010000069.1:0-5728 GCA_050124855.1 Candidatus Thorarchaeota archaeon
ATTGCAGTGCTCTGAGCACCTATATGCTCCATGCAATCAACAAGTCTGATAAACCGCACAAAATCATCAACAGTGGCTTTGCGAATCACACGAGATTCACTCTCTTTGAAGTAGATAGAAGATGAAGCGGGATTGAAGAGTACATTGTCACCACCTATCTCATGTTTTCCCTTCCCGTCGCGAGAATATAATGAAAAGGATGCTGGAGTCTTCTGTACCGTTTCCTCAACCAGACTTGAAGGAATCCTAACTACCTCAGAATCAATTGTGCATCCATTTTCAAGAAGAATCTTCAGCGCCGCTTCATTCTTCACAGCGACACCTGTATTCTCAAGAACTTCAAGGGTGGCAGCATGAACAGCTTCTGAGCCGGTTCGCGTTAGGAAGGTGAGTCTAGACATACTCTGAATCCTCCTGCATTGCCTCATCATACTGATGTATGTGTGTTCCTATTGGACTTTGGCAAAATGCCAGGTGCTTTGTATTGAAGAATCAGATTAAGATATGTGGTTGACCACCCATCAAGATAATGATAATGATGAGAAAGATTAGGAGCCACCATTTCGGATTTGGATCATCCTTTCTTCTGATGTCGAGATACATTAGAATCGCAGGAATAATGAATGCAGGTATGAAAATGGGGAGCGGGATTGTAAACGACCAATACGCGGCTACGTAGATACTGCGCCAAAAGTCAACAAGATAGAGCAGCAACGAGTTATAGGCTGTTATTACGAGATGCAGTCCTAGTATTCTTTTCCTCCAGGCAACTGTATCTTCTCTGAAACTATCTTTTGCCAGGAATAGAAAGACTGCAATCATCCCCATGAGGAGTAAATTCAAGGCCACTGTCTGTGACTCAGTGTTGTAGACAAAATCAGGTGCTGAAACATAGTCCTTGTATATTTCGTAGAAGTACATGCCATGCATTGGGTTAAAGACTAAACCCTCACCAAGCAGCCAAGACCTCCACGTTCGGAACTCTGTGTCCTGGTGGATCCAGAGATAGGGAGTGTCATTCGCTACTGCTTCTTGGATGAGGTTTAGGTACATCTGTTGCTCCATAAGGTCACTTGTTGTGAACACTGATTCGCACAGACTATTCACGAGTGTGTTGTTATAGCCTATTTGCGGCGCATACGATCCAGAGTGATAACAGAATGCCTTCAGGAAATCTGCAGGATGAGCAATCTCAGCAATCCAAGCCGCAAAAATCAAGGGCAATCGATCTTCAGCCACATAATCCAAGTAGGTAGACCAAGGAACTGGCTGCAATATGAACTGCATCTCTCTGTCCAATCCAGACCGGTTGGCTTCTGGATGGGCAAGTATTTGCTCTAGACCAGCTTTCACGATAACCTCAGCAGGAATTCCACCACTGCTGGTTGCAGGGTATGGAATGAACATAGTATTGTTCAGGTCATTCAATGAGGCAACAAACATGGAGTCTTCCATGGCAAGATTCCATTCTTCAACTGCCGCGGACAAGTTGTAAGTGGAATCGAATGCGGTGCCGTTATAGCCTGGCATGCCTTGTGGAATTGGTCCCTTTGCTTGAGTGCCAAAGCTCATCGTTCCATCTATGAACGCCTCGTGATTAAACACGAGTGATGTTGCATGTCTGAAGTGTCGGTTGATAAACGGACTATGCGTGGTGACTGTGGTCGAGTTCACTTCCTGCGTCAAGTTCCTCATATTGTAGCCAAGAGAATAGAGGGTAAAGCCTAGCCCTTCAGTTGAAACATTGATGTTAGAATCCAACGAAGTGTGAGTTACGTTATCCCAAATCTCCGCAGTAAGGTCTAATGGCCAGCTTACCACATCAGCAAAACCTGTGCGGAGAGATAACGATCGCCCTATGTTCTCGGGATTAATCCTGATATGGACTGTCTTAATTGACCCGGAGTTTTCTGAAGGAGTAATGATGGAACCAGTCTTTCCTGAACGCCAGTAGTCCTCGAATAGATTCATAGTCATGTAGGAGTTAGTCCTCCATTCTTCGAGATAATAGGGACCAGTACCGCAAGTATGTGTGTCCATGAAAGTGCTGTTCTCACCATAATCCACGCCATAATATTCTCTCCAGTCGCGCCCAATAGGCACACCGTCGTTATTTGGGCTGTTGAGAACATAGGTTGGACTCATCATTGCACTTCCAGAACCAGTAAGAAGATGAATAAAGGGGGAGTAGGCTCTCTCCAAAACGAATCTGATTCGATAGGTATTGATAACCTCAATAGAATTCGAATTCGTAGTCCAGTTTTCAAAGGCAGTTCGAAATGCATCTGAATAAGTGCCATTCAGTGTCGCAGTCTGTCCAAGAACTTGCCCCCCGCTCAATTCTTCAGCTAATAGCTGCGCAGGTCCATTAAGATAGAAGATCTTGAGGAGTCGTTCAATATTCCACTTCACACAACTAGCATTGAAGGGAGTAGCATCATGGAAGATGACATCTTCACGAAGACTGATTGTGTAGGAAGTTCCATCCAGAGAGATTTCAGGCAAATCATCTGCCAACAGAGGGATCGGGTCCACCTCATCGCTCCCCACAGGGTAAGAGTACAGAGTTTCGTACATGTTGTATATTGCATACGAGTCTTCAATCTGAACACTTGCATGCGGATCTAATGACTCGGAATCATCCATTATCTCCAAGATCAACATATCTGAAGCAGGCGTGTAGGCAGGCATCATCATGGATGCAACAGCACCATTGCTTCTGCTCAGAATAACCGCGAATAATAGGAAGGCCACCACGTAGCACATTGCTCTTCCTTTCACTCGCAATTACGTTGCCCTCCTTCGGCTCACAGTTGACGCAACATAAGAAATCAGGGAAGGGTCCAATATCAACCCTGTTGTGTCCTTCCACACACCCAAGAGTATCTCACATTGTAGTGCCCTGACTACAATGAAGATCAGACAAGTCAATAGACTAGAGTCCGCTATGGTTGGAAAGAATGGAGGGAGTTGCCCCCCTCGTCCTAATAGCACTAAGCCGCCTTGCTGCCAGGAGGAACTCCGTCAACCATGACAGGAACCCATTTGCCAGGTTCATCTAGTTTCTCGACAGCTAGAATCATTCCATGGCTTTCGATGCCACCAATCTTCTTGGGTTCGAGGTTAACCAAGAATAGGGCAGTGACACCTTCAAGCTCTTCTGGCTTGTACAGATGACCAAGTCCTGTCGCCATGGTTCGAGTCTCGATGCCGATGTCTACCGATATCTTCAGGAGCCTGTCCTTCTTTGGAACACGCTCGCACTTCACAATCTTTCCTGACCTGAGGTCAACTCTTTGGAACTCATCAAACGAGATTGTTTCCTTTACCGGATCATGTTCTGTCACTTGTTTCTCCTCCTCTGATTCTTCTTTCTGCGCTGCTTCTGCAGCCTTAATTCGAGCATTTGTCGCCTCCTGCAACTCTGCCAACAACGCATCGTCAATCTTTGATATCACTGGAACTGGTTTGCCTAGCTTGCTGCCAACTTCAAGTGGATTGAGAGCCTCATCCAGTTGGACTGAATGGACATCTGAATCGAGACCAATCTGCTTCCACACCTTCTCAGCTGTAGATGGTAGGATCGGATCGATAAGTATGGCTAATGCTTTCGTCAGAGCAAGGGCGTTGAAGAGAACTTCTCCACACTTCTCCTTGTCCTCCTTGACAAGTGCCCAAGGCTTGTTTGCCTGGAAGTATTCGTTGCCAGTTGAGGCCAAACCAAGGATTGCATCAGAGACCTTCTTCATCTCATACTCATTTGTGCCATCGATGACGGTCTCGATAGTGTCCTCTATTGCCTTCTTCAGTTTGGCATCTAGCTTTCCCTTTGGAACCTCACCATAGTGCTTGCTGGTGAAGTGGAGACCACGATAGATGAAGTTGCCAAGGGTTGCTACCAGTTCATTGTTCACTTTCTCTGCGAGGGACGACCAAGCAAAGTCGAGATCCTTAGTCTGAGAAGTTGAACTCACCATATAGTAGCGCAGGTAGTCGGGATCTAGACCCTTGTCCAAATAGTCTTCCTCAATCCAGACGATATAACCTCTGCTTCTACTGAAGTTGTGGTTCTCTATCTTTACCATTCCGGATGCGACTATGGCGTAGGGGAGATTGTAGCCGCTGCCCTTTAGCATCGTTGGCCAGAATAGGCAGTGATGCGTGACTATGTCTAGTCCTATGTAATGTATCAGGCGGCCGTTTCCAGGCTTCCAGTACTTCTCCCATTCGTCAGGCTTCCCAATCTTCTTAGCCCACTGTTCTGTGCTCGACATATAGCCTATTGGAGCATCGACCCATACGTAAAGAACTAATGAATCGTCGCCTGGATACTTCACACCCCAGTCAAGGTCTCGTGTGATGCACCAGTCTTTCAAGCCCTCCTTTATCCAGCCAAGTGCATAGTTCTTGGCGTTCTTGGTGATGTCGTGTTCATTCAAGAACTTGGACAGGAAGTCTTCAAAGGCACTAAGCTTCAGGAAGTAGTGCGTCCTAGTGACTGGTTTCGTTGGATTTCCACAGACAGCACAACGAGGATTGAGAATGAGACCTGGTTCGATGTATCTTCCACATCCCTGGTCGCACTCATCACCACGAGCGTCTGCACCACAATAAGGACAAGTACCTCTCACAAACCTGTCTGGTTGTGATCTACCACATGTCTCGCAGAAGGGGGTCTCAATCTCTTTTGCATAGATGTGACCATTCTCTTGCAGAGTTGTTACAATCTGGGTTGTCCTCTCGTGATTCTCTAAATCATCTGTCGTGGCAAAGTTGTCGAAATGGATGTTCAGCCGAGGATAGGTTTCTAGATAGTGCTGATGATACTTCAGATAGGTCTCCTTTGGTGTGAGGCCTTCGTTCTCAGCTGCCATAAGGACAGGAGTCCCGTGGGTGTCAGATCCACAGATGAAGGTGACTTCAGTTCCCATCTTCCTCAGGAGTCTGACAAACACATCTGCTGGCACGTAGGTACGAAGATGCCCAATGTGCATTTTGCCGCTGGCGTATGGTAGTCCACATGTCACACACACCGGGTCTTTAGTTGGATACTTTCTCTCTTTCTTACTCATTCTTGTCACACTCCTGACATTCTATCGACGGGATTATGCGGCCGCCTCCTGTCTGACTGCAGTAATAATCAGCTGAATAATCCAAAATGGCGGACTCTCTCGTGGAATTCGTTTGAATAGGTGCTCTTTCGTTGTAACCTTGAAGCTTGTTTCCCGCCTTAGAATGTTAAATTGCAGAGCAGCCTATTTGGTTTTAACTCTAACGATGGACAGCCTGCAAAACGAAATTGTTGGTACACGTGTTCCAATGGGATGAAGCTCGACTCACGAAAGCTGACTTTCAGAATTACTTCCTCTTCTTGAGGCGAGCACGCACCGTTCTTTCAGCCATAGTGCGGTGCTTTCTCAGAATTGATGTCGATCCCTTTGAACGGCCCAATTTTGTTTTTTCAGTCGTCGCCATCTTAATCGACTCAGGAGAATGGGGTGTGGGAGCGGTACCCAACGTTCCGCCCCCACGTTGTCTCGCCTGCCGGGAGGTGCACGGAGACAAATAATGACCTCATGTGAATGAGGAGCGTAATACATCTACGAGCTTGCGTAGAGATAGCGTAGGTGCTCGGCATCTGAATCTGTAGGATCTCGGTCGCTGTCAAGTAGTCCATAGAGCACGTTCAGGACTTCAGCGTTCTTCTGGATGGTTGAAGAGGGTCGGG
>JASFEL010000070.1:0-5617 GCA_050124855.1 Candidatus Thorarchaeota archaeon
AAGGGGATTAACATCTTGTCGTCGTGGAGGTCTTCGGTTTCTTCTCCGCTTACTCATCGTTTTTTATCTCCTACCTCTTTCGCTTCCCCTTCTTACCCCTGCCTCTTGACACGAGCTTCTTGGGCTTTGGCTTTCTAGGTACCGCACGAGGTGCCTTTTCAGAAGGTTTCTCTTTCTTCACCTTCTTAGCTGCTGGCTTCTTCGGTGCAGCCTTCTTAGCTGCCGCCTTTTTCTTCTTCTTCTTCAGATTCGCTTTGGGAATCTCGAGCATAGCCTTCTTTGTCTTGTCGAACTGTTTTGGAATCGTTGTGATGTTCGTCTTCTTCTTACCTACAACAGTGAAATGATGGCTATCCTTCTTCTTCTCAGTCACATACTGGTAAGCTTGAACAATGTGTTCTCCAGACAATCTAGATCCGTCTGGAAGTACTTCAGGATTATGAGGCACATCTAACCCTGCATCCACAGCGCCCTTTAGGGCTGCATAGAGTTTGGAACCTCGAATAGGCGGGTGGAGGCCGACATCCATAATGGCTGTTTTAACGCCCCGTGCTTTCGCTCTGAGTGCTGCAAGGAATCCAGTTAAGTAAGCCGCAGGCAGATTTGCCACACCAGCGGACCAGCCAAATCCTGCAAGCTCGGAAGATATTGCTGAAGCTACGGTGTTGTCTCCGACTACCATGGCATCTATTACCTGTACTATGATGCGACTGTTTGTCTTTCTTACCACAAGCCGCGACCCTCTGGATTGGAGGAGTCTTTTTCTCCTGTAGTAGTTTGTCTTTCCTTCTCTGCGGCGTCTAAACTTGACCCTGTAAGTTGGACCATGTGCCATTATCTCTTCGCCCCCAATTTATGTTCGGCAATATACGTACGGAGGTGTGCGGTGTTCCTAAACGCATTACCCTTTGCCTTGAGGTATAAGTCACGATAGACCCTCCTCGTAATCTTTCCCTCATCTCTGAGCTTCTTGAGTTCCTTTCGCATTGGGCGTATCTTCATCATCCATCGGTCTTTGCTAGACAGCTTGGAAGTGTGTTTCCCTTTTCTTCTTCCAGGCCCTCTTCTCTGACCCTTGCGCTTCTGACGAAGAATGTGGCGAGCTCTACCTCTGCTAACTCCAATCTTCTGTTTCCGCTGAATGGCTCCTTCATCCACCAATCGTCGGATATCGCTTCTCGTGATAGCAAGAGAGACCTCGTCCTCAAACCCTGGATCTATCCAGACCCTAGAGGTTCCAACCTTCATGACTTCAGCAGCAAGTCTCTTCTGTGTAGTGAGTTTCATGTTTAGTCCAACTCCAAGTCATCGAGGTCTGTAAAGAGATCCTCTTCGCCAACACTCTCGGGTGCTCCTGGATTGAGGACTCTGAGTAGCATGGCGTCCGCTCTCTGGATTATCTCCTGACGCTTCCTGAGCCCCACAGTGGAGCCAATACGTATCGCATGAATATCAGGATCCAGTCCTTCAATATCCGCTGGTCGATGAACATACACCTCGATGTATCTAGAGGGATGCATTCCTCTGATTGCCTTTGGCTTTCGGTATCCTGCTGATACCATAGCTATGCGGCCCTTACGCTTCTCTCTTGTTGCGCTATCGATTCCTCGCACTTTTCGCCATGAGTTACTGACTCGTGTCCATCGATGAGCCTGTTCATGCCTGAACTTCGGCTGTTTCTTCCTCTTCGCCTTAGCGATTCTCAAAAGCCGCTGGTCTATGAGTGCATCTCTAGGAAGAATTGTCTTCGGCTCCTTCTTCCTTTTCCTTGGCTTAGCCTTAGGCTTTGCTTTCTTTGGCTTAGCTTTTTCATCCGCTTTTTTCTTTTTTGCTTTCTTGGGCTTATCTACGGGCGGAGAGACCATCTTCTGAGCGGCATTAATAAGCTTAGCAGCACCCGCTTCACTGAGTCCATCAACTTTCGCGGCCAGTTTTTCTGGCGCAGACTTGGATAGCTTCGCGACTGTCTTGACTCCAGCTTCTCTTAGCTTCTCCTCCATCTTTGGACCCAGTCCGGGCACATCTGTCAGTTTAGGTTTCTTTGACATGAATTACGCCTCCTTAGACAATCGACTTAACAACCTCGCCCTTTTTCTTCCTGATGACATAGATACCGTCAAGGAACACACGTCTGTCCTTGTTTCGGATTTTAGTTGCCAACTGGATGTTCGCAGCACTCTGAGAAACCGCCTCAATGTCAATACCACTAATGATGACCTCATCTTCAGTGGTCTTCACTTCGACATCTCCAATTAGTCTTGCACGACGGACGCCTCTTTCGCCGATGAAGTTCTTGATTAGCACTTGATCTCCTTGAATCTCAACGGACATCGGAAAGTGGCTATAAACAATCTTCATCTCGTATACATATCCGTGTTGAACTCCGATGAGCATGTTGCGAATGTGTGCTATTGTAGTGCCAACAAGAGCCTTGGTTCTTTTTCGGCTAATAGCTGTTGAAGCCACCACTTCATTGCCATCTATCTTAATGTCAGCCTGTGGATTGGGAAATGACCGTGTCAGAGTACCCTTGGGGCCAGTAACTACAGCTGTTCTTTCCGTAAGTGAGACCTGACATTCACTGGGTATCTCGATCCGCTTCTCGTATATGTAGCTTGAAGACATTTGTCAGACCTCCATTCAATACACATATGCTAGCAGTCTTCCGCCAATCCCTTGGTTCTTGGCATCTCGATGAGTCATGACTCCCAATGGGGTTGTCACGATCAGAATGCCATAGTTGTAGGCTGGAAGGAATCTCTTCTCGAATCTCTCGAATCCGTCACGCTTCACAGGGAGTCGCGGCTTGATTACACCGCACTTGTTTGTCCGTCCCATAAGCTGGATACGGAACCTGCCTGACATCCCATCGTCAATGCGTTCGAATTCCCCAATGTATCCCTGTGTCTGCATTACCTGCAGAACTCTCTCAATCAGACTGGAAGCCGGCTGAATGATTACCTCAGGCTTTCCAACTATCTCACTGTTGTAGATGCTTGACATCGCATCAGCCAATGGGTCTAGTAGTGTCATTTTTTCTCTGGCCTCCATTAACTATACTTTCTGAATCCGAGCTTCACCGCTGTTTCTCTGAAGCAGCGTCGGCACATATTGAGCCCATATGAGCGAATTATCGCCTGATGAGTGCCACAACGAACACAAGTTCGGCTACCTTTGCCCATTTTCTTGCGTCTCTTTACGCGTTCTTTCTTTGTACTCATTATGGCTCACCTCAGAACAGGTATGTTCGCTCCCTAACTTTCTCCAGGATTTCAACACCGAAGGTGTTCTTGACGAATACCATACTCTCTTCCGGTGTTAGTCGGTGTCTGTAAGGCACCTTTGTCCTGCGCCTTCTCCTTCTCTTCACTCGGAATCCTGGACGCTCAATGCACACAGTTATGTTCATTCCCTGAATGCCGAGTTGCGGATCGTACTTCACATCAGGAATATCGATGTGTTCGTTAATCCCAAAGGCGAAATTACCATCATCATCCCAATTGCGGATCAGCAGCACATTCTCTTTGGCCTCTAGTGCCCTCTTCAAGAACTTGTGCGCTTTATCATCCCGCAGTGTGACTCTTACTGCGATTGGTTCCTTGCGTCGAATACCGAAGTCTCGAACGGTCTGACGCGCTCTAGACTGTATTGGTGCTTGTTCTGTGAGCTGCTCCAGAATTGCTGAGGCTCGGCTAAGGGGCTCGCCACCTCCTGTACACATGTCGACAACAACTTTGGCAATGAATGGCTCTTTCATTGGGTATGTCTTCCATTCCGACAGGAAGAGCTTTTCATTGGGAGTTACGTTCTCTTCTGATGTTGCACTCACTCGGGTGCACCTCCTGAGCCCAAACTAACTTCGGATGTCTTCTTGCCCAAAACGAATACATACTCAAGAGCAGTCTGGAATCGATTACCCTCAGCATCTTCTATCGTCACTGTACTGGCATGAGTCCCAAATCGTTTTTCAATCTCCAAGATCTTCCCTTCAATTCCAACATTCTTTCCTTGACTTACAACGGCATATGCGCCCTTTTCCATTGCAATTGTCTTCATGTACTTCTGGTCTGGAATAGATACCTGAATGGTATCAAGAGTCTTGAAGTCCGCGGGCTTGTTGCCTTGTGGTAGCAATAGATTGCGACCATCGTGAAGGGTCATCTGAAGCTGCCCTCCTGGAACCATCATTTTCTTCTCCACTCTGCAGAGTTTGTAGCCTGCTTCCTTTGCCTCAATAGACACAAGCCGCAGACCGCCTCTCTTCTTGGGGACCAATCTGAATTTCTCTTCAGAGCCTTTTATCTCAAGGACGTCCATCATTCCAATTGGATATCTTGGATCTTTGCGTGTTCTACCATCAACCAGTATTTGGCCTGTATTCAGAATTGCTTTCACTTCACGCATATTATCTGCATAGCCGAGTATCTCTCTGAGCACAATGGCTAGTGTCAGGCTGTGGTCCTTTGGATGTGGTCCTGGAATGGGCCTGGTTGTGAATTTCGCTTCCTTGCGTCTGATTGGCCAATATCTTGGCGCTGGCAATCGTTTCAGGTGCTTTTTCTGCCCTCTTCTTGCCATCTACTCACTCTCCGCTATTTTGACTACTTTATTGTCGATGATTCTCTTCCTGTCATCATCAAGCTCAAGCTTTACGAGCATGAGATTCGAGGGATGTACAGGAATCTGAGCTTCCTTTCCGTCAGCCTTGGTCGTGGTTGCACTCTCGAGATAAACTCGGATAGCGCTGTAGTCGACCTTCACTACTTTCCCCTCTGTATCCCTGAACTGGCCACGCATAACTCGAACTAGGTCACCCTTCTTCACAACAAGTGACCGCAGACCGTATTCCTCCCGTAGGAACTCATCAAGTCTGCATTTCAGCATCTTCTTGTGTGAGTGGATTGGCGACTTGTAGATTCGCTTTCTCTGCTTTCCTGGGGACTTGGGGCTGATTTTCTTGGTCATCTTTTACACCTCACACTATCTTGGATGCTATTGCTGAAACCCGCGGCCATCTCAAAGTGACCTCTCTAGCCATAGGCCCTCGAAGCTCTGAACCTTGTGGCTCACCGCCTGGTTTGATAAGCACCGCTGCATTGTCCTCGAATTGCATCCACGTTCCATCAGGTCTTCTGTAGGGTTTCCTCTGTCGCACAATTACTGCTGAAAGCACTTGCTTCCGGAGATCCTGCTTGCCTTTCGTCACAGAAACGTTCACCTTATCCCCGATACCCGCCTTTCCTAGCTTCCTGAGCTTTCCCTTATACCCAAAGACAGTGATTATTTGAAGCTCCTTTGCACCTGAGTTATCCGCGCAAAGAATCTTGGCTCCAATGGGCAAGCCACGTGCTATCCTGGGAGTAAACTTCCTGATACCTCTACCAACCTTTCTCGACATGGTCTATTCCTCCTCCCTCTCTGTCTGGCGAGTAGCTGACACCACTACACAAGTGACTGTCTTGCTTAATGGTCGACATTCAACAGCCTTGACCCTATCGCCAACGCGCACATCGATACAAGGTGGAAGATGCGCGTGTTTCTTGCTTCGTCGCCTCTCATACCTGGAGTACTTATTAATCAAACTAAGAAAGTCCTGCTGAAACGTTATTGTCTTGTG
>JASFEL010000071.1:0-5572 GCA_050124855.1 Candidatus Thorarchaeota archaeon
TAACGGATTCTTTTCAGGACTGACATAGTATACATCACTAGTCCAACAGATGCCTTGATGAATCCTATCGGCAGGTAGCAGTTTCGATATCTCTTCATGCAGAGCAACAGCCCATTTTGGAGATGCCACTGCAGGGTATTCCATGGGCGCGTAGTTGAGTCCAGTTCGTTCATCACGAATCGCACCCGTGGGAACGACTACATCGCCGGCCTTCACAGAGGGTTCGATTCCACCACATGAACCAATTCTTATGATGACTTCAGGGCCAAGCCGCGACAGTTCTTCAACACAGATATGAGTCGAAGGTGTGCCAATTCCGGTGCCAGCCATTGTGACTGCAACCCCCTTTGGTGTATATGCACGATATGTGACAAATCCTCGATACCGTGCAACCTCTTCGGGATCCTTCATCTTGGATGCCATGACAGGAATTCTGTCTGGATTTCCTGCGATCAGTACTACCTTTTCGACATCACCTTCGCCAACTCTCAGATGTGGTTGTATTCTACGCTTCAAAGAACTCACCAGATACTAGTAATCTTGTACATAACCTGCTTTTCACTGTTAGGCTAAGCTTATGGCAAAGGAAGGGAAAAGAGTGACTATGCACTAATGATTCGACCAAAGATGCAGTCCGCGCATACCCATTTGTTGCCCAAATAAAATACCCGACCAAATCGGGGTAACATCGCGCCACAGTCGTCGCACGGCATAGTCTTAGATTTAAAGTTCTCTATAAGAAACACCAAGAAAATAGACAGCATGTTCATTCTTGGTCTTGTGACCTGCAATTGTATTCACTTCCTAAGACCTATCCTAAGATTCCACCTCATTAAGCCCTATAGAAGTCAATTCCTGCAGCGTTTACAACAGATACGCTTTTCTTGTTGAGAGCATCAAGCGTAGGGTGAACTGACAATGACAGAGAGCGTCAAATTCCAATACTACTGCTATCGGTGCGGCGCGTTGAACTCTCTAGACCTCCCCAGTCCAACGGCGCCTGATTACCATCACACGGATCTCAAGTGCAGTTCATGCGGAGATGGCACGAGGCTGATGATAAGTAGCTGTCCCAATGAAAGTTGTACTCATTATGTGTATTGGATAAATGATCTTTCGATTCCCGATCTTGTAAAGAGCTTTGCAAAGTACATGACAACCAACATGCAAGCCTTGATAGATAAAGCTGCAATCCAAGGTGCAAGACTAAGCATTGATACACCAGATAAGTTCCAGATTCCGGCAGCCTGTCCTTGTGGTTCTCAGTTCAACGTCGAGATTGGAATACCAGACTTGGATTAGAGAGTGAGCTCAACCTCAACAGTAGTAGTATCCAATGAAACTCTCCTGTTTTGGAAACAGCGTGGCGATCAGCGATTTGACTGGACCGGCAACTAGGAAATCGATATTCTGATGCCCGAGTTCTTCTATGTCATACTGACCAAGGAGTAGTCGAACAAAGTCATTGGGCGGCGCTCTGAAGCTCATATTCTTTCCGTCCTCATGGATTCCGAGGTCTCTGATTTTTCTTATCTTGCCTCCTTGGAAATCCAATACGTAGCAGTGTCTGTATGTGTTGATTGTTACTTCTTGAGTGAGGGCCTCGAACATGGACTTTCGTAGACGTTTCTCTAGCACAGGTCGAACTCGTTTCAAGAATCGGACCATATCTGGGATACGAAGTTGGTGCTTCCATCCTTTACTTAGAACACCTTGCAGGTCCAATCCAACCTTCGAGAGGTTACTGACAAGAGCTCCTGAAAGAGCAAACCGTGGAAGGTTCTTCTCTGCACACTGCTGTCGCAGGTACTCTAAGGTCCGTCTTACACCATCATATGTCCTGATGCTACTCTCTATCACATCAAGAAATCCAGCTGCAGGGTCAGTTTTGTTCTCTCTAACAACCAATCGAAAGTATCCCTCGACATCCAGGCCTCTCTTGATAATATAGGTGGTGAACTCCTTATCATACTCTCTTCTCGATTGCTCCTGAATCTCCCACAACTCCGTATTTCTTGCTGTAGATATTAGCGTGCGGCGCCTCAATTCCTCATACAGATTCATTATGGAATCAAGATTCTTCTTGGCTGCAAGACTAACCGAGAGTTTCATCCAACCAGGTTTTTCCTTAGGGGGAATGGTTGGTATCTGACTAGGCATCAGAAATACAGATCGCCAAGCTGGAATGAGAAAGTCATATCCAAACTGGCGATAATAGTAAGGGATACCCTGTATGGTAGAAATCTCATATTTCCCGCGATGAAGCTCCCTCTCAAAGAATTCCCTGTAGAGCGCCCTGATAAGGCCCATATTGCGGTACTCTGGTAGCGTCCCAACGAAACCTAGCTCTAGATTTCGGAGAGGAATACCTGCATAAGCCCAAGTGCTGGGAATCCCATTTAACGTGGAAACAATGACTCCCTTATCTGAATCACGAATGAACCAGTTCATCTCCCTGCCAAATCCTGGCAGGTTCTCAATGATTCGCCTCAGTTCTTCGCCATCCTGAGGCTCGTGTATCGTCGAATTGAATGTGATAAGCTCTTCAAGTTCCTCATCCGTTTTGACGGTGCCAAACTCAAGACCATCAGGCAAAGGGGCGATTGTTTTCATCATAGTGTTGTCACTTCATTGGCGTTTCTGGTATTGGGTCAGGAGTATTTCTGCAAACCCACATACTGCAATATCATTTTGGGTTAGCTGTGTAAAAGTCACAGGAACAAGATAGGGGACAGATGTTGCAGCGAGGATTCCTTCTCATGCATGTAGAGCTGACCAGATCGATTATTCCCCAATACAACCTCTTGTCTTGTGATTCACCAAAGGTCCTCATGAACTCCCAAATCGCATTATCTGTGGGTCCTGAAATTCCAAGCGAAAAGAGTCGATTCATGAGGTGGACCACATTACCATCTGCCAGGGGCTCAGAAGCGCCAAAAGCGAAGTTCATCACAGCTGCAGCAGCATAACGACCAACACCAGGAAGCGCCTCAATGGATGCTAAGTCATTGGGGACTACTCCATTATGTTCTGTGAGCAATATCCTTGCCATCTGCTTCATATGATGTGCTCTCATTGTTTGAAGTCCAACAGTAGATAGAGCCCTTTCAATTGTGGACTTCCGAGCCTTTGCCAATCGTTCCAGAGAGTCAAACCGACCTATGAACTCCTCATATATTCGAGACACTGCCGCTGCAGTAGTTCTTCTCAGAAGCATCTCTGCAATCAGAATCTGAAATGGATCGCTGGTAATTCGCCATGCAAAATCACGACCACTTTTCTCGTACCACTTAATGAGTGCTATCCGAACAAATCTTAGTCTATCACCATTGAGAAGCGGCGCTTCTCCCATGTCCTCGCCTCATTCATCCAAGCATGGACTTGATTCTCTCGACAATCTCATCGAGTGTAGCTACTACGGTTATGCCTTCCATCTCACGCAATCGAGCCACGTTTTCGAGGTCAACCTTTCTAGCCCTTATCTTGAATTTCATTCCATTAGGTGCTACGGTTTCTATCTCTCCTGGAACTTGATCAACTGGTAGGAGAACAATAGGGGTCTTCCCTTTAGCGCACTGAGCCACTGCATTAGTGAGAAGTGTATCCTCAATTCCATAAGCAATCTTGGCTGCAGAGTTCGCAGTCAAGGGCGCCACAATAAGGAGGTCCCATTTGCCCATCTGAAGAGGACCCGCTATAAATGGTACATTCGCATCCACTTCTACATTGACCTTAAACTGCTCATTGAGTGGTTTCCATAGCTTGTACCAGGTTAGAACCTGACGACCCGCTTTTGAAACGAAAATATCGATTCTGACATCATGCTCTTCCTGGAGTTTAATCATCAAGTCCACAGACTCTTGAATCAGGTCGCCGCTTCCGGTAATTCCCCAAGCGATTCGCATTTCAGTTCGTTCGTTGATAGTACTCACTACAGAAATATGTAGTGGATAATTGGATTGCTTGTGGTGAGCGATTATGTACAGAGCCAGTGTGGGCATAACAACCAACATGAGAGTTACTGCGACTGACTGGATTGCAGAGAATGCTGTTGAACTCGGAATTGACGGTATATGGGTAGGCGAGGATATCGACATGGGTCAGGATGTCTATGTGCTTACAACCGCTGCACTTCTCAATGCCAAAAAAGCACGCGTGGGGACGGGAATAATTCCCATTGCTGTTCATAGAATTGACACTATAGCCCGTGCAGCAGTGACTCTGCAAAATACTGGCAAAGGAAGGTTCGTCTTTGGAACTGGGATAGGAGGTATTCAGGACCTCAAGAAGATGGGAATCACTGTGCGGAAGCCAGTAACAGAATTGCGGAAGTCCGTTGATACTCTCAAGAAATTATGGGCTGGAGAAACGGTTACGATAAACAGCGAATTGATGAACCTAGACGCTTATAGTCTGGGTCTGAAGAAAGCGATTGATATTCCAATCTTCTTGGGGGTGAGAGGACCACAGATGCTGAATCTTGTGGGAGAAGTAGCAGATGGAGCCGTGCTGTCAGGTCCAATTGATTATCTAAAGGATGCCGTGAAACGTATCAACAAATCTGCAGAAGAAATGGGAAGAAAAGCAGATGAGATAGAAAAGGTTGCATGGCTGCCTACAATCCCCACCTTCAAAGGAGGAAAGGAGAGTCTCGCAAAACGTGTTGTTGCACTTGTCGTGGCCGACATGCCTCAACAGGTCATAGATATCCTTGATGTGGACAAGGAAAGAGTGGAAGAATTACGGAATGCTGTGGCTGAATCCGGACCAGATGCTGGTATACCTCATGTTGACCAAGAACTAATTGATATGTTTTCGATTAGTGGAAACAAGGAGCATATGGTAGACAGGTTCGAATTGCTAGCAGAAATTGGTCTCACCGAGGCCATACTTGGACCTCCCTTCTCTGGCGACTGGAGAGCCGCGATGACTGAGATTTTTAGTGAGATTGGAAGCCGAAAAGACATCTGACTACGAATCCTTCTGATATTGAGTGAATTATACATCAAAATATCCAGAGAGGTCGAGTTGGTTTCGGTCAACTGTCCACCCGCTGGACCCGAATTTCCAGAACTTGGTGAGATCGAGTTCGGACCTCGAACCCTTGAGGTCTATTGTCATGATTGGATTGACTGACTTCACTCCTTTGTGGGATTCCAGTGAACGAAATATCTGATAATATTCTACTTGATGTTCACTTGGGACTTGAGCCCAGACAATAATGCCTAGAGGAGAAAGATAGTATGTGACTGCGGGCAGATGTACTATGGCCCTTTGGATTCTATCCTTCCATGCTTGATTAGAGATTACTTCAAAGCAGAAGTTTGTTGATAGACCCACGCCTCGAAAGCTTGTGAATGGTTGAATGATGTTACGGTCATATGACTTGCGAACTGATTGTCCCACCTGTTTTGAGTCATAATCCATGCCCTGCATCTGAATCCGGTCAACAAGCACTCTAGGGGGGTCGCGAAGGGCATTCCTGTAAAATGATATCACATTGAAGTCATCAGCAGTTAAACCGCCCTGCCATCCCTGACAAGTAAGAAGGGTCATCTTTTTGTCTTCTCGT
>JASFEL010000072.1:0-5561 GCA_050124855.1 Candidatus Thorarchaeota archaeon
TGCTACTTCTTCGATAAACTCGATACTATAGATTTGAAAAATCCACCTTCCCCTTTCATTCGCACCACTGCAGTATTTCAGGACTTCATACTCTGACTCGACTTCCTCAAGGAACTCTAGGACGCGCTGATATGGAAATAGCTTCTCATGTATGTCGATATATTCGGAACTGGATGCTCGCGTCCAACTGTTTCCCATAGGCCGGGCGAATTTGATATTCCTTTTCACTCTATCCTTGGCGGCTCATATGTCATGGCCAAATCAAGTTGTCCAAAGCTCTAATAAGGGGCTGTCACGTGAACAGCTTTGAGTGAGCCAGGATGGATTGCGTTCTCAACTATTAGAACGAATGACTTTTGCGTGTCCTTTATAGAGGATACTAGTTACGGCTCCAATAGCACTTCAATATTAAACAGAGGCATCCACACATGAGCGAGTCAGCCAAGATTGAGAAGAAGTGGCAGAAACGATGGGAGAAGGATCGTATCTTCGAAGTAGATCCCGACCCGAACCGAAAGAAGTTCTTCCTGACTGTGCCTTATCCATACCCCAACGGTGCATTGCATATGGGACATGGAAGAACCTACACCGTGGGAGATCTAATTGCGCGATACAAGCGAATGCAGGGGTTCAACGTTCTGTATCCAATGGCATCTCATATTACAGGCACACCCATTTTCGGTATGGTGGACAGAGTCAAAAGAGGGGATGAGGCCGCCATTGAACAGTACAGACGCGATCTTCGCGTCTATCTAGATAATGAGGAAGAGGTCAACGCCCAGGTGAAGAAGTTCACAGATCCTTGGGCTACAGTCTTGTTCTTCACAGAAACAATCTCGGCTGACTTCAAAGCACTCGGCTACAGCATAGACTGGCGTCGCAAATTCACAACGGGTGATGATATCTATAACCGCTTTATCACGTGGCAGTATCAAAAGCTGATGGACTCGGGTTACATCCAAAAGGGCGCTCATCCGCTGTTGTATTGTCCCAATTGCGGAAATCCAGTCGGTGAGGATGACATAAAGGAGGGTAATACTGCGAAAGTCAAGGAGTTCACTGGCCTCAAATATCCCTTTGAGGATGGATTTCTAGTAGCAGCGACCTTGCGACCTGAAACAACCTTTGGCATAACCAACTTGTGGATCAATCCGACAGCGAAGTACGTCAAAGCTGACGTTAATGGTGAGCTTTGGATTGTTTCATCCACAGCTGCAGAGAAGTTGAAACTACAGGCTAAGGAAGTTAAGGTCTTGGACACATTTCCTGGCTCCAAGATTGTCGGCAAGTCGTGCCAGACGATTCATGATGGTCGAAACATAACGATTCTTCCAGCAGATTTCGTGGATATAGACAATGCAACCGGAGTTGTTTATTCTGTCCCTGGTCATGCACCCTACGACTATATCGCCTTACGGGACTTATGGGAAGATCCAACGGAATTGCATGCCTATGGGATATCTGCTGATGACGTCCGAGGGATTGATGTTGTCATTATGATTGAAATCGAAGGAGGAAGCGAGTTTCTAACAAAGGATGTTGTTGAGAAGCTGGGAGTGTCATCACAGAAAGACAAGGAGAAGTTGGAAGAGGCGACTCAAGAGGTCTACAAGGCTGAGTTCTATGAAGGAGTCATGATGGATAACTGTGGGCCATTCTCTGGAAGACAAGTAAGCGGAGTCAAGGATGATATCATTAAATGGTTAAAGTCGGAGAATCGAGGTGACGTGTTCTACGAACCTGACGAACGACCCGTTGTCTGCAAGTGTGGAACTGATGTACAAGTCGCAGTTTTGGCTGGGCAATGGTTCTTGGATTATGAGAGCCCAGGGTGGAAGGATAAGGCTTGGGATGCTTTGAATATGATGGGGATAATTCCTGAAAACTTCAGGATCATGTTCGAGTCAACTTTCAACTGGTTAGCCCAGAGACCGTGTGCAAGAAGAAGAGGCATCGGGACTCCACTGCCCTTTGATCCCGAGTGGATTATAGAAGCCCTATCCGACTCAACTATCTATATGGCATTCTACACGATTGCTCACAAAATCAATCAGAACAAGCTGAAGCCAGAACAACTAACACTGAGTTTCTTTGACTATGTCTTTCTAGGAAAAGGAAAAGCTGAGAAGGTCGCACAGGAAACAGAGGTTTCATCCGACATACTGAATTCGATGCGCGATGAATTCCTCTATTGGTATCCAAATGACCAGCGACACACAGCTCCCTCCCACATATCAAACCACTTGAGCTTCGCAATCTTTCATCATGCTGCGATATTCCCGAAGAAACATTGGATTCAATGCATTAGTCTGAATGAACACATGAACAAGGAGGGAGCGAAGATGTCCAAGAGCAAGGGCAACACATTGCCTCTCGGAGAGATGCCCAAGAAATACGGCGCTGATGTTTTCCGAACCTATGCGTTATCAGCTGCAGAGCCCGGAAGTATCATGGATTGGCGCGAACGCGATGTTCCAGCTGTAAGAAATCGTATCAGACAGTTCAGTGAAATCATGAAGAGGTATTCCACGAAGCCACCTAAGATATACACAAAGAAAGACAAGCCAACAGGAATAACTAGATGGATTCTTTCTCGTGTAAACTCGATTGTCCAAGAGTGTACTGACTACATGGACAATTTCCGTATCCGAGACTATGCAATAACAGTCATGTCGGAGATGATCAGAACAGTCAACCATTACGTGAATCGCGCCGAGGTCTCTAAGGAGGAACGCGACGGCACAATGGCTTACGTATGTGATCGGTGGGTTCGTTTGATAGCTCCAATGACCCCTCATATCAGCGAGGAGTTCTGGTCCAAGATGAACAAGGATGGATACGTGTCCTTCGCTGATTGGCCAAAAGCGGACAAGAAGTTGATAGACTCATCTGCTGAAATGGCACATGCGGTTGTTGATTCCACCGTGCGTGATATCCGGGAGATTGTCAAATTGCTGAAGGACAAGAAGGCGTCTGCTGTACACATCTATGTGGCACCAGAATGGATGTTCCAAGCAATGAATAGCATCAGGACCAACGAAATCTCTTTGATTGTTGGAGACATCATGAAACACCTGATGTCAAATCCAGACTTTCGAACTCATGGGAAACAAGTCAAGGGGATCGTGGACAGAATCGCGAAAGAAAATGGGCTGTGGGACCATTCGATGAATGCCAAGGAAGAGATGGCAGTACTGAAGGACTCGGCAACATACATCTCTTCAGAGATTGGCATGGATGTGACTATCCACGACGCAACAAAACCAGACTATGATCCGCAGAACAAGGCACGATTCGCTTTGCCCGGCAGAGTTTCCTTGCTCTTGGAGTAGAGAATCAAGGTCCTGTGGAGGATTTCTGGTGCGTTCTCCACACATAGACTGCCATGGCAAGCAAATATCCAATGATTGCAAAGTATATTCCCCATTCAAGAGTAGGCACCATCCAGATGTCTGGACGAGTGGTGAGATCGGAGGATGATTCCCAAGGCCCATAGAGAAAGAGAAAGAAGATTACAAAGTTGATGAGTCCACCGATTGAGAACTCCTTTGGTATCTTCACATCCCTTTGGATTAGGATAGCTATTGTCCATAGCACTACCATCACCATTCCGCTTAGGAAGAAAGACATCGCCCATAGTGTGTGAGCTTCCAAGTAGTTCATTGGATAGACTCCAACCAGAGAAATTGATACGGCGGAGAAGACACCCACTGCTCCTGCAATCTTTGAGATGGCATTATCCATGTGAAGTCCTAGTCCAATCATGAATGGGATGAAGATAATGCCTGCGAGAATCATCCCTACGTTGAAGAGTAATGCAAACTCAGAGACCCCAATCTCTCCAAGCTCTGATACAAAGTGGTTAAACATTGAGAAGGGCTCACCCTCGCTTCCTGTGTAAGGTATCTGCGCCCCAAGGATGAAGAGGAGTCCAATTATCGAACCAGCAATTCCCCAGAGAGGGAAGTGCTGCTCATTGATCAGTCTTCTAACACTGCTTATGGAACCCATCAAATCAGCTCCTTGATGGGGTGAGAGAAACCTAGTGATAGTTTTGTCGACTGATATCTACTCCCGCCAACAGTATGGATTCTTATGTAGACGTAGCAGTTCATCAAATAGGCTAAATAGTGCTGGATGGGTGTTTCATGACGGATGGAACAAGCAAAGTAGGTCTTCCTCCTGGAACTCCTGTACACACAGGAATTGAGCGGACTGAGGAGGTCAGCATTGAGATTGTGGAGTACAATGAAGAAGAGATGAGCGAGTATGAAGCAGACAGCTTGCAAGACTGCGCCACTCCACATGAGTCAGTGAATGTGAAATGGATCCATGTGAATGGTGTACATGACCTAGACATTCTGAACCATTTGGGGGAAACCTACGACATTCATCCTTTAGTCCTTGAGGACATACCGAGTGTTGGACAAAGACCCAAGATTGAATTGATGCGTGATAAGGTATACTTGGTGCTGCGTTCCTTCGATTTAGTCGGAGAGAGTAGGAATGTGGTATCTGAACAAGTTAGCATAATCATTGGCGAAAATATCCTTCTTTCTTTCCAAGAGTCAACTGTGAGTCTCTTCAAGCCGATTCGGGATAGACTAAGAATACCAACTGGTCTAATCCGTAAGGCTGGAACAGATTTTCTAGGGTATGCTCTCATGGACGTAGTGGTTGACAATTATTTCAGAGTCCTCGAGGAAGTGGGAGAGCAGATTGAGGATTTAGAGGATGATTTGATTGAGGGTGCTAGCTCAGATGTTCTCGGGCGTATCTATACGCTAAAGCGATCCGTTCTAGCTATTCGAAGGTATATTTGGCCACTTAGGGAAGTAGTGTTTGCGCTAAACAGAGATGCCTCAGGTTTAATCAAAGAGCCGACCAGGGAATACCTCAGGGACCTCTATGATCATGTGATACGGATTACTGACCTCGCTGAAACCTATCGTGAGGGAATAACTGGCATGCTGGACATATACCTCTCAAGCATAAGCAACAAAATGAACGAGGTGATGAAGGTACTCACTGTAATCTCCACGATTTTCATCCCCCTCACCCTAATGGCTAGTATTTATGGAATGAACTGGTCGTGGATGCCTGAGCTGGAGTTCATCTATGGGTACCCTGTTTTCCTTCTAGCGATGCTAGTTATCACATCAGGCTTGGTGCTTTACTTCAGACGTAGGGGCTGGATCTAGCCTTGCCATATGTTAGCCCTTAATACACGATTGTGCTGACTCTGGTTCAATGACACAGTCAGAATCACTCATGCCTGCGCTCTTCGTAGGGCATGGATCACCTATGAATGCAATCGAGAACAATGAGTTTGCAGCGAACTGGGAAAATCTTGCTGCACAGATGCCTAGACCAAAGGCAATACTTTGCGTTTCTGCACACTGGGTATCGAGGGGTGCATTCGTAGCTACAACATCCCACCCCGAAACGATCTATGATTTTTACGGATTTCCTGAAGAGCTCTACAATATGGGTTATTCTCCCCCTGGAGCACCTGACATTGCTAAGAGGATTCAGGAGGTAGTGAACGCGAAACCCGTCTA
>JASFEL010000073.1:0-5535 GCA_050124855.1 Candidatus Thorarchaeota archaeon
GGAAGGCATATCAGTCACTGCCAATGGCGCAACTCTCACTGTTGCATTCGAGAAACTGGGCGTCGCCTCTCAGTACTGGGGTGAAACGTATGGACATTCAATCGAGCTAGTTCCACCTATTGAGTCAGGGACTCACTCTCTCTTGATTCAATTGATTGGAGATGAGATACACATATCGTTCACGCCTGTGATGTCCCCCTAGGCAACAGCCTACCATCCTTTCAACACAAGCTTTTTAATGATGGCTCAAGTCTTCGCCGTCGATACGCCCCAGACGAGGTCTGAATCTAATGGCCGAGGATGCCGAAAGGAATGACGACATGGCTGATGCTGAGGAACAGCCTGAGCTAGATGAGGTTGATCAGGAAGAAACCGCTGAAGAACCTCACAAAATCGACAAGGCTCCAAGAATCAGTCTGAAGAATCCTGTCGGTTTAATAGTCAATACGAGAATGCTACGAAGGATTGTGCAGATTCTCTTTTTTGTAGGAATTAATGCCTATATCCTTGTGTCTTGGGGGAGTGGTGAAGAGATACTGGCCTTCTGGGAGGGCTTTCGTGATATCTTGCCTACACTTCCGATCATAGCACCATTAGAGGGCTCATTTGCCGTGCTAGCTGGAACCTTTGACACGCTCCAGAGAGAACTGACAGGAGGATTCTTCCCGTTCTTTACAATCGGAGCCATGATCATCATACTGACCATTTTAGGACGCTCAGCCTGTGGATGGATTTGTCCCATTGGAACAGTGCAGGACTTTGCAGCCCTTCCAAATAGGAGTAAAGTTCGTCCAGCTCCGGGCACCGAAAAGGAACTACGCCGCATCAAGGCGTATATTTTCATTATCGTGGGATTCTTGGCTGCATGGGTGGGAATCAGCACCGTTCTTGGGAACGAAGAAGCCTTGGTGAATGTATTAGGCCCCTTTGCATATGGAGCCTTTGACCCATTCAATCCAGCATACATAGTCTTCGTGGAGTTTGCAAATCAGAACTGGCCAGTGAGTCTTGAAACCCTTTGGTATGTGACGCAATGGGGGTGGTTTACAGCACAGTTCGCCTTTGTCGCCTTAATCGTTATTGTAAGCTTCTGGATACCAAGATGGTTCTGCAGATGGATTTGTCCAGCTGGATGGCTTTATGGAGTATTCTCGAGGTCTGCATTGTTTAGCATCGGTAGAAATCCAGCTCGATGTACTCCAGACACATGTAATGTCTGCGAAGTGGTCTGTCCAATGAACATCAGAATACGAAGATTTCCGTACCAACATATGCACTCTGCAGACTGTATATTGTGCCTTGATTGTAGAAGCCACTGTCCAAACAATGCCATTGTCGTTAGATTCTCATAAACGATGTTGGTCTTCCTCACGACTCACCTGTTCAAAGCTTTCTTGAACACTGGCAAACAGGTCCATCAGCTGAACCCCAAAATCAGTTATCCTAGCGCCCCCACCACCTTCAGTGCCACCCTTGAAGGTTTCCAAGAGTTTCACTCCAAGTGTCTGCTCAATTTTTCTCACAACACCCCATGCATAGCGATATGACATACCAAGAGCCTTTGCTCCCGCGGTTATGGTTCCCTTCTCTCGAATGCTCTTCAAAATGGAATACGCTCCTGGACCAAATACATATTCACCATCATACTCTAGCCACAGCTTCCAGCTTGGCTTCAGTCTGGAGAACGCATCCTTTTCGGCACTCATTTCCTTGATACCTTTTGAATAATAGGGAAGAGATGCTGATAAGACAATTGTTAGTGCCCCCAACGCATGCGCTCGGGTTTGGTTTCTTTCTTGAAGGCTTTCTTAACACGCTTCCAATGATCTGAACAGAGGTAAGTCTTGCGTGACCGGGCATCCTTCACCTTTAGACCAGACTTAGCTAGGCTCTCGGTTATTCGTACTGTGGCAAAGGATCTCTTAGAGGGATTGTTGCAGCCAGCAATGCTACAGGTCTTCTTAGTTGATGACAAGGTCCTCACTTCATCTGCAGGTCGGTCATGTACTCATTATAACTATGACGGACTAGGAGGTATCCGTGGGCTCAACCTTTGGAATCAACAACGGACCTTCTGAGTAGTCAAACATAATCGCTTCTTCAGAAGCAAGTTTCAATCGAAGCGATCTACCATCATCCACAACCCCAATCTTAGCCGTGGTCATTTCGTGTGCTTCAGCGATTTTGATGATGCGGTCCAAATTGGAGTTTGACGCGGCTACAAGGAACCCCAGTGATATGTACATGCGAATCCAGTCATTCAAATCAATGGGCTGTGGTCGTGTCGCATCTACTGCACCTAAATCGATGACACCGCCCTTCCCTGAATACTCTAGCATCATTCCTGCAGTGCCTACTAATCCTGCCACGGATATGTCCTTTGAGGCTGTCAGAAGCTGTTCGCTAGCAAGCTCATTCATGACTGAAAGCCTCTTCACAATGTGCTCAGAGCTTTGGCCAGTGACCGAGTCCCAACCAAGCTTGTAGCTTGCTCCTCTTTGCCCGACTCTGTCAAAAAGAAGGATTAATGCGTCTCCGGATTCTGCCCCTCCAGAAGTGAGAAGATTGCTCTTACGGACGGTCCCAGTGGCAGATCCAACCACGTAGGTCAGCCGAGAATGCGGGCTAGTATGGCCTCGTACAATTGGAACTCTGAACGATTGAGACCCGTCAATAAGTCCCTCAAGCAGTTGATCACCTATCTTAGTATCAGAGTATGATAAAGCAACTGCAAATGAGGTTGGGGTGCCACCAGCTGCATAGATGTCCATCACAGTCGCCAAGACTGCATTGAAACCGGCAGCGTGAGGGTGATTCAGACACAGCTCTTCCACTATTGCATCCGTGGTTAGAAGAACTACGTCATCACTGGTGGTGCTGATCGCTGCTGAATCCTCGCCAAGGCCGTGCTCCTGCGTTCCATTATATGAAGCGGACCTAAGTTTCCCAATTATAGCTGGCAGAACATACTTGCGTGATATGCCCTCGAATTCATTCAAGAGGTGTAGGATATCCTCGAGGTCTGTCAAGAGGAATCACTCGAAAAGAATCATCTGATCATGGAGGTCCCAGGAAGCCGATTGCGAAGGCAGCCTGACCCATAATGATCCCAATACCAAGCATAGATAGTCCAATCATGAGATAAATCAGCGCTTTCATCTCTGGACGTACTTCGTCAAACACTTCAAAGCACCTTCGCTGACTGCGGTGACCTGCGTGTTGCTTATAGACGTTGCGGGCCACTTCACTGTGTGAAATACTAGGACATTCTCCGTCCACGAATGTCTTTTTGAAACTTGTCGGGGATGCTATCAGTCATTTCACTGCCAAAGTCTTCAATCTGCTCCGGGCTTACGAGAGTTTCTTTAGACTTCTTGAATCCTTTACATTTCCCATCAGTGGTCATTCTGCGATCGATACAGATGCCATACATGCACCAAGGACCATCGCATTCATCATCCACCCAGGTACACCAGACGACTTTATTCTCGCCTTTGCCCCTGAGCTTCATCTCACTTGGCTTGCGGTCACACCTGAACTTCTTACACTGAGCTGTGCACTCCGAAAGACTAAGTACCATAGCATTCAACCTCCTGGAATATCTTTTGAGCAGTTACTTCTTCTTCACTATCTCTATGATTTCATCCAGCATTTCTCTTGCCACATCGAGAACCATAAGGGACCGATCAATTCTAGCCTTTGCAGCATCGAATGAGCTTGTGGAGATATCTCCCATTTTGTGTTGAGCATCAAGCCTGCTGCTGTCCTTCTCTATACTGCGCCGGGCCTTCTTCATGTTCTTGTGCCATTTCTCCGCCATTTTGATAGAGTCCTTGAGCTCCTTCTTCAAAGCCTTCAGTGCAGTGATGAGCCTTTCACGTTGCTCTTTGTAGATTGCAGAGTCCAGAGAGTCTTCAGCTGCATCCAGCTTTGTAAGCTTCTGTTCATGCTCTTTGAAACTCGCATAGACTTTCTCGACTGCTAGCTTTCCGGTCCCACTAGCGAGCTCCTCACGTCTACGCTTTGTTTCATCAAAAGTCGTTCTGAGCTTCTCCGCTCTTGCGGTCAAGAGAGCCTTGTCAGCATGCTGAAGCTGAAGGGCTTGCCTTGTCGCCTGAATCTGTTTGATGAGGAGATCTAGTTCCTTCTGAATGACGCTGAGTTCAGCTCTGGACATCACTCTGACAAATGCCAGATTATCCATCCCGGCAACGGTTATTCCAAAATCAGGGAGATTGGTCGGAACCTCCTCTTCTGGAATTATTGGTTCAGAGGTTTCGAGGACTGGTTTTTCTTTTGGGGGTGACACCGGAGCGGAAATAATGAGAGCTTCTCCACAGGATTTGCAAAAGCGTCCGATAGGGACAATCGAATTGCACGAGGGACACTCAATATATTCGTCAGACATCGTCCTGCTCCGCCCTATGCAGAGTTGAATTATTATGTGTGTGTGACCTAAAAACGATCTATGCTAGTTCTCCAAGGCGAGCAGCGACTTCGTCTAGCTTGCCCTTGGATGCAACGATGGTGTCAGCTCCATACTGTGGTAGGACTTTCAGCTCCTCGACAATAAGGGCTATTGCCTTCTTCGGCTCAATCTCCTTGGTATCAAGGGACCCATCAGGAAATGTTAGTGAGGCCTCAACCCATTTGTCTTGTGTTTCGTCAGCTGGAAACAGAATGTAGATGTAATCATCATTGCTACAAATAAAGGAAGGAGTATGTTCCCATGCTTTTGCAAGCAATGCACCAAAGGTCTTTGCATTCTCAGCTTTGTCTGCCATTCAGAATTCACCCTCATGGACTGGATGAGTTGAGAAACGGTTGTTTTTTGAGCACTTATTTGTTTTGCCGTTCATTGTATCCTAGAAAGCCTGATATTCAGGCATTCTGCCCAGAAACGGCACTGGGTTTTTTCGTTTGAACATCAATGATATTTCGAGCGGCATTGACATCCGCATAAATGGAACATCCGCAGCTCTCACAATAGAAGTACTCTCCTCCTTGATGCTCCTTTGTCGACGCTTCATTTTCCACACGTACTTCCATTTCCCCACAAACATGACACTTCCAGTCTCTTGGCTCCAAGAGTGGTCCATTGAGGATTTTATAGATTTGTTTAAGCGAGATGTTGAGAATAGATTGGGGATAGTGGAGAACATTGATGATGTCTTGAATGAGTATATTCCGGAAACTCTGATAGAGATAAGGGAGAGATGTCAATAGACACCACATATTTAGCAAAACTCGCGGAACGAACTGCCTATATGCTTCGCTAACTAATTAATATATGGCGTGATAAAAACAATGGAGTTGCCAAGAAGAAATATACTCTCAGCTCTGCTTGTCCTTTTCTCAGCATTCATCTTTCCATTTGCAAGAGCAGACTGGTCAGAAATGACTCTGGAGTTATTTGATTACAATCTATACTTTGTTTGGGGCAGGTATAGTCTCTGGACCAACAGTGTACAGTTCTATGACTCACCCTTTGCAAATCCCTTTGATACTCGGACTATAGTTGTCTTCTGGATTGTA
>JASFEL010000074.1:0-5527 GCA_050124855.1 Candidatus Thorarchaeota archaeon
CTGATGGAGGATCCACTATGGGAAGACTTCAGGGTAGATCTGGAGGATCTCTTCAAGGCTCTAAGCGGGAAGGAGTAGCAATGGCAGGAAGTAACATATTCAATACTCAGTTTGAAGATGAAGACCTTCTCTTTTGGGTTGTTGTACAAGCCTGTCGAGATATCGTACATTACAACGTACCGGCTAATGGTCGCTACCCTCTCAGCGCATTTCTGCACGCTAAGGAGTGGATTTTGGACGATCTACCACAACAGATCGGGGATCGTGAGTATACCTTCAGAGAAGCCCTGGAAGCTATTGGTGTCCATCCTAACAATGTGGAGATTATCCGCGAGACTATCGCACGAGGACCGTGTACACTTTACGAAGAGAAACAACGCTTGGCACGGGAGGCATATGCTCGCATGGATGGACAGGACAATGAGCCTGAACCTTTCTGGCGGTGTGTCCAGAATCTTATTTTGAACAAGGAACCAGATCTAGATTATACTGTCCAAGAATCAGAAGACTAAGGATTCTGCTAATTTAATCCTATTGTCTAAATAATATCTTAGACAGTACACATACAAATAGGGGTCCAGCTGGGAGATACTGGACCCCTCTTTTTATTGGTGGACACATCTGATTGATGGGGGATTGGACACTAAATATCTGAAGCCTCTTCAGGCAAATCGTCTAGGTTGAGGTCCTCAATTTCGTCTTCACTCTCCTTGCTATCATCGAGCTTCATAGGAAGCATACTGATGATCGAGGACTTCGTTACCACTGTAACGTGGCGGACGGATTCGTTCTCTTTGAAGACTTGATGAGCGAGGACTATCTTCTCGTCGTCCTGCTCGATTATGAAACCTACAAGGTATCCCTCTATCGGTGTGAATTTGTCATTCCAGCCCCGAGACTGCTCGTAGTAACACCAGTCTGTAGCATGTACTACCCATACCTCTAAAGGGTCATGGATATCGTATTTCATGGGATCACTGCTCCCACCGCTCCAGCCACCAGAGCGCCTGCTATGAGGCCTTTAAGGCCCCAGACAAGCAATCCAGCACAAACCGTCACAAGGACGGCTACAGCGGCCGTTATGACACGTTTCCTGGTGGTTTCTAATGAGCACGTACGTGTATCCAGCGCGGTCACTTCTTCACGCACGTCTGCGACTTTGTCGAGCTTCTTACTCATCTCCTCGACAAGCACTTTTGTGACTCTTATATTTTCCTGATCACCAACCGTAAAGGGGATCTGCTCGTCTTTTGACGCCATAGCACATATCCCCCATTACTGATCTCGAGCAACGTACCTATTGAAATCGAATTCCTTCTTGGATCCGTCGTCAAGTGTTGCCACTATGACCAAATGATATCTACCCACGGCCCCAGGCCAGTTGATACGCACAGCTACGATATTATCCAGCACCGAGGGCGCAGGAGTCCCTATCATCGTAGATGAGACATCAGTACCATCATCCTTGTGAGCTGTGACAGCTACACTAGCTACACTGGTGTTGTAGGGTATGTTACCATCGTTGACAAACGGTGCCGAAGCAGGTGTAAAACGAAATCCAAAGGGGACGTTAGAATCATTCGGTTGAATGATGTATATGTTCTCGCCTCTAAAATCTGGCATGATCTCATCCTCTAAGGTAGCGTGGGGGAGTGATTACCCCCACGCTATGCTAGGATTATACACCGTCATCGGCTGCTGTAATGGTGTATGTGACGTTCAGGGTATCACCGTTGTCAACTGAGCGCGGGCTTGAGAAATCAGCAACACAGAACAGCTTTCCAGCTGAGCCAGTACTCACTGAGCAGATGAATGCACCTGCTACTGTGGCAGTACCTGTGATTGAGAACGAAGCAGCGTTTCCAGTATTGGAGATCTGCTGACTTGATGCAGCACCTTCAACAAACTCCTTCCTGTCACCGGTATAGGCCGTAATTTCAGACCATCCTGCGTGAGAGGCGAGAGTGTCGCCGGCCGCTTCCGAACCAGTACCCTTGAGACCAACGTACCATGTAGTGACCTGAGTCTCAGCATGGAACTGTACGTCAAGGATGTGATTCAGTCCTTCGTTCACTACGAGGTTGTGACCTTCCTCAACCCACTTCAGGTTGCCATCTTTGTCGAAGCACTCTACGTGGAAGTTACCACGAAGCTTCAATTCTGATAGAGCTTTTAACATCTTTCGTTTACTCCTCTAGAGGTTTGGGGTTATGTGATTTGCCTTAAGGCTTAGAATTCACTTGCAGGTTCAGCTTGAGCAGGCTTCGCCACGAAGCGATAGGCTACGGGGCGAGCAATATAGTCATACTGGACCCATTCTGCGTCGTAATCGTACGACACGAGTCTTGCGTCGAGATAAACTACCCTGCCACCGAGATCGCTGATGATGATCTCTCCAACGAGCATACCATCGGTTAAATCAATTACGAATGTAGTGGCTAGATCTATCTCATCGCCAAAATTGATACCATCATATGCAAACTCTGCGAATTTACGGATTGGTTCCGGTAGATCTTCGAAGACAATGCCATCTGTTATTGTTGTAATTGCCAGTAAGATTGCACTTACTTGATCACCGAAATCTACGCCATCGCTAACAAGCGCTTCAATAAGAGCTGTGACATCACTTATG
Source organism: Candidatus Thorarchaeota archaeon (assembly GCA_050124855.1). Lineage (GTDB taxonomy): Archaea > Asgardarchaeota > Thorarchaeia > Thorarchaeales > Thorarchaeaceae > SMTZ1-83. The sequence goes on from JASFEL010000074.1 coordinate 2,633, forward strand.
TCGCCAAACTCTATACCATCCGTCACATTCCGATAGATCGTGGCCTCTGCTGCCGATAAGTCACCAAAGATAACTCCATCTGAGGCGTTGATAGACATATTGAATGTAGCAATAGAAGAATCCCCAAAATCCACGCCATCCGATGTGTTAGCGTCAACTGCAGCACCAGGAGTTAGAACCTCTCCGAAGATTACTCCATCGGTTAAATTGCCATTGATGGTTGCTATAGCTGTAGGTGTATCACCAACTTCAAGAATATCGCTTACTGATGGATTGAAAGTAAAATCCTCTGCTGGGGTATCTCCTAGCTCAAATCCATCCTCTGCAAAGTCTAAGAAGCCTATCCAGCTATAATTAGAATCCCCGAATATCATACCGTCTGAAGCACTTGCATCTTCGACTTTGTTTGGTGCTGTCTCGTCCGAAAGGATAACTCCATCACTTAGGGCAGTTTCCATTGCTGCTATGACCGCAGCAAGATCGCTAAACTCTATACCGTCACTGACTACAGCATTGATGGTAGCTAGGATTGTAGTGGAGTCGCTAAAGTCAACGCCGTCTGAAGGAGAGGCGTTGACCGTAACGGCAATAGCTGCAGAATCTCCCAGCTTGAAACCATCACTGATTGATTCTCCAGGTACCAATTCACCTGATGGACTTCCACCATAGTACCAGCCACTAAAGTCAATAAGCTGAGTAGTTATTACACCACTCGGGGTATTAGTGCTTACATATCTCCTGTGGCGAATCGTAGTGGAGTTTAAATGCTCTACATAGAAGAAGCCCACTGGAGTATCTGTGGTCCCACCGCTGTCGTCACACTCGACACTGATGTCTGCAAAAGCCTTAGTTGTATCATATGTCGAGACCGTAACGTCCTTAATGGTGTCAGTCGTGAATGATGTGTCGTGTCTTTCTACAGTAACATCCTCGGGCCATTCGATGACAAACCAGCGGACATAGCTTGCCTTATCGAGAGTAGTGTATCTCTCAAATGTCAGCGTGGTACTATCGGTCAACTTTGTCCTGACATAGAAGCCTGCTTCATTACCACTGGTAGAAGTGACTCGATATGTTGTAAAGACCCAGGCCCGGGAAGTGTCAACTGAACTAATCGTTGCTGTGGTACCACTCGAGATGTCTCCAGAAGTATCCTTCTCACCTGTCTGAACTGTGATATTAGGATCATTGAAGGTAACAACTTGCCAATAGAGTGCAGTATCTTCACCGTTGTCCGTTGTTCTACCTCTTTGGATCCTTAGATTTGTACTAGAGGTCAGCTCTCCAGTTACGAATGAGAGATCGGCACGGGTGTCCGCATCATAGCGGGCACCAGCTGAGATGATTACGATAGAGTCAGCTACAGTTACAGATGAAATCGTAATGTCTTCATATTGATTGACATCTTCAAAGATTACTTGGGAGCTACTGTGTTGTACTGAGAATTCATTATTGAAGCACTCTATTACCTGATACGAGACAGCCAAATCTGATTGTCTTGAAGATCTAACTAGATGAACTTGAGTACCATCTGAAGTGATTTCACCGCGCATTCCATATTCATCTGGGTCTTCCAGAGCCTCAGTACTATCTTTACCGGTTGTATGAATTAAGACAAAAGCATGATCTGGATCTACAGTGTGCGCGAGATCGAAATATTGATTGGCTACTCCGGCCGAAGTGTGAGTTACTACGTCAGCTTGGACTCGGATTCTGTTGGTCCCTAATTCATTATCTCCAAGAAGTACTCCATCAGATGCTGAAGGATTGTAGATTGAAGCAGCAGGATTTGCACTATCTCCACCTTTGAAGCCATCTGTTACACTGTTATCAAATTCAACCCTATAGTTTAAATAAGCAGAAAGACGGTAATTGCTGTCTGTTTGATCTTTGTTGAAGAGATCTCCTGGTGGATTATAGGTAATATTTGTATCTAGATAACTATTAAATCCAGCTTCGGAATCTTCTCTGAACTCTACATCATCACTATTGACGGCCGCTCCTATTAGATAGGTCTGACCCCAAACCATCAGAGCGCCACCAGTAAAACTTGAACTCTGATGCCAGCCTGAACCACCAACTATACCAGTATATCGCTGTCTTGAGCCAGAATCGATCCAGTAAGCCATTGTGATATTGGCGGAAGTTGCTGTATAGACATTGATTTGTGTAGAATAAGGAGTTGCATTTCCCGGATTACTCGGCATTGTAAACTGACCAGCAATACCTTCTCCAGTATCTACTAATCTTGTTGTGGCCCCGATAGAGCTGTAGCCTAAAGTTGGATCCACATAGACAGGATACTTGGCATGATCTAGGAAGTCCTGTGGGATTATTATCGTGAGAGTCTCAGTTGGCAAATCCACTGCGAGATCTGCCCAAGTCTCGTTGCCACGGGAGTCCACTACGTGTGGACGATAGATATGAAATGCTTTACCAGTCTTGTAGCGATTATCTCTTTTCGTTTTATGGTAGACGGCATAGGATCCATCGACATTGGCAGGCCGCTTTCTGCGTCCATCTACTAGTTCCTCTGGAGTCAATGGAGCCTGATAGAAGAAGTCTAGCTCCTTAGTCTGGATTGAGAACTCTACTATATTTGATTTGGGTTTCTTATGGAAGACTACTTCAAACTCGAGGCCTCCTTCTTCAAGCTGATCACCATCTACATCTAGCTCATAGAAGTGCGCCTCTACGTCATCGTTCTTCCATTTGATTTTGCCGTCTTCCTCTACAACCTGTGGATTCTTGTGCTCGGTCTTCAGCCTCGCGGAGAAGTTGCACTCATTGTCCCACCGCTTGATCTTGACCTGAGGATAAAAGTCGTCCTGCTTCCTATCACCAATCTCTACCTCGGCAAAGGATGTGTCTGGATAGATGAACGTAGTGTGTTCC
>JASFEL010000075.1:0-5507 GCA_050124855.1 Candidatus Thorarchaeota archaeon
CAAAATCCGTTCATTCCTCATTTCAGAGGCACTGAGAGGAGAAGGTGCAGTGCTTCTGGGTCCAGATGGAGAACGATTCATGGACAAGTATCACAAAGATGCAGAACTAGCTCCTCGTGACATCGTGGCCAGAGCAATTGACAATGAACTGAAGCAAACGGGTGCTGACAACGTCTTCTTGGACATATCCTCCAAAGATGCAGATTTCGTTCGGGAGCGATTCCCTGCTATCTATGAGACCTGTCTTCGGGCAGGCATCGATATCACGAAGGAACCGATTCCTGTGGTACCTGCAGTGCATTACGTCTGTGGTGGTGTCAAGGTGGACATCAATGGTCGGACCGATGTCGCTGGCCTTTATGCGATCGGAGAGACTTCAGGTACCGGCTTCCATGGCGGGAACCGGCTCGCCTCCAACTCACTCCTAGAAGGTGCAGTCTTAGCACATAATGCCTCCATAGATGTTGCAGAAGCAATCAAGCAGTCAATAGAGGCGGTAGAGATGCCTCCCTGGGACCCTGGCGAAGCAACTGACCCTGATGAGCATGTCGTCATCTCCCATCTTTGGGATGAGGTTCGCAGGCTAATGGTCAACTATGTCGGCATTGTGAGGACAAACAAGAGACTCATCCGTGCTCGCAACAGGATAGGATTCATCGCCAAGGAGATTGAGCAATTCTACTGGGACTTTGTTATCACTCCTGATCTTGTGGAGCTACGTAATATCGCCACTGTTGCAGAACTGATTATCAAGATGGCTCGGATGCGGAAGGAGAGTCGTGGGGCTCATTTCAACAGGGACTATCCAGGTCGGCTAGACACACCAGTTGACACAGTGATTAAGAAGGGTCTACTTCCCATCACTGACAATTAGAGGAGCTTCACAAATGAGCAGAAGGGCACATGCGCAGTCATTCATGCTGCCAATTGTTGTTGCAATCCTGATGCCTCTTCTCATCCTGTTTCTCACTAGTTGGATGCCCGGATGGCTTCTGATCTTTCCGCTCAACTATCTTTCAGTTGTTCTCTCCATTCTTTCTATAGTTGGGGGGTTGTATCTTCTTGCATCCACTATCAGGATGTTTGATAGAATCGGACAAGGCACTCTTGCACCTTGGACTCCTACTCAGAAGCTAGTTGTTCATGGAATCTATCGTTATGTGAGGAATCCAATGATAATAGGAGTTCTCTTGATACTTCTTGGAGAGTCCATCCTTTTCGGTTCTATCTGGCTGTATCTGTGGTTCCTGTTTTTCCTTATTGGGAACCATTTCTATTTCATAAAGTCTGAGGAGCCAGGTCTTGTGAAAAGATTCGGCGACGGGTATGTACGATATGCAGAGAACGTTCCTCGATGGATTCCACGTAGGACTCCGTGGGAAGGCTCTTCAGAGAGTGCTTGAAATCCTCGCACAAAACCTGATGCTTTTATCATAGAAACATCCGGTATCGCCTATCAGCTCTAGGGCGAATCCATAATGAGTGAGAGGCTAATTCACTGGAAGAATCTATACAGCTTTGTCAAGCGAGTAATGATGAAGTGCGGCGTGCCAGAAGAAAGCGCACATCACGTGGCTGACAATCTTGTTGTTTCGAATCTGAGAGGCATCGACTCCCATGGAGTGGGCCGTGTGAAGAGGTATGTTGGAGGAATCAAGGATGGATACATCATACCTGATATTGCTCCAGAGGTTGTGAGGGAGAACAGCGTTCTCGCCAATGTAGATGCTAGAAACGGAGTGGGGCAGAATGCTGGCATGTTTGGGATGAATCTGGCCATTGAGAAGGGGTGTAAGGAAGGGATTGGACTCGTCACCGTCTTCAACTCGAACCACTATGGCTTTGCAGGCTACTATGCCATGAAGGCGCTTGAGCACGACCTAATCGGAATATCACTCACCAACTCAGAGCCCCTCGTCGTTCCTACATTTGCCAAGGATGCAATTCTGGGTACAAACCCAATCTCCATCGCAGTTCCGGGCTCGCGAAACCGGCCCTGGGTGATGGACCTTGCAACAAGTGTTGTCCCCCGAGGAAAGCTCGAGGTCTATGACCGACTAGGGCAGAAGACGCCTCTGGGGTGGGCCACTGATGAGAGAGGGATCAGTACCGAAGACCCGGCTAAGGTTCTGAACAATGTCTTGCACGGCTATGGAGGAGGCATTCTGCCCTTAGGCGGTGAGGGTGAACTACATGGAGGGCACAAGGGCTACGGGCTCTCAATGATGGTAGATGTGCTGAGTGGTGTTCTATCTGGCTCCAATTTTGGACCTGACGTTGTATTCAGAAAAGAAGGGGCTGTGAATCACCCCAGGGTTGGTCATTTCTTCATGGTTCTCGATCCCGCGTTCTTCATGGGCATTGATGTGTTCAAGAAGAGGATGGATGACTATATTGACCTTCTCTATAAGTGTGACAAGGCTGAGAACTGCCCTCGGATATACGTTCACGGAGAGAAGGAGTATGAGATACACGATAGACGCGCCAAGGATGGTGTACCTTTAGACGCAAAGACAGTGGAGAGCCTCACAGGCTTTGCTGATGAGTACGATGAAGAAATTGAGTTCATGGATTGACGGGAATTGGCTTGACTAGAGGTGCATTCCTGGATCTATTGTTGTAGGGGTTTCTTGGCCCCCTTGGCGACTTTTTATTTCCCCACCTGCCGATATAGTCTGCGAAGTTCGTTTCATCGATATGCTTGAGAACCTTCTCTGTATGCCATTCCTCACCTTCCTCGGCAGTGATGTCCTTCCAGAAGCCGAGTATTCGTTTCTTAGGTCCATATGGTGAGGGATAATTTGCATGAGACCCCAGTGCGACCCAGACGTGGACATGATTATCAGTGAGGGAGCTGGTTTCTGATAAGAATCCTGGGAGCGTAAAGTAACCTGGATGTGATACAATCCGAGCTTCGAGGTGGTTCGAGAGTAGCCAGATAGTTACTGGGGTTTCCGATACTAGCAGATAGTGTCTGACCTCCACATGTTCCCAGTCTCCTTTGTGTCTGCCGAGTCCTAAGGGGTCTCTAGGAAAGCGATTGAATCTATACCAGAACCAATACTTCACTTGGAACATGTTCTCATCTTGCCAGTATTCATAGTAGCAGGGGGTATCGCTCTGGAACATCTTAGGAGTCATATCATCCTTGAATTGGGTCCAATCAGAACTAAACTTAGAGAATATCTCCTCTGCGTCAGAGGGATAACAGCAATGCTCTCCTTCTCTTGGGTGGAAATGAAGAATCGGTGCGTAGGCCTGAATGAATGCCTCAGGATCCGCAGAAGGGTCGAGCATAGCACTCGTTTGTTGGAATTGTCCCTTATGGTTGTGTCGTCAAAGCGAAGAGTTCTATCTCTCAAGCTCGCTGACATAGCGGTCCATGAACATTTTGACCCATCGGTAGAAGTCCCCAAACATCTCTCTGACCTTAGGCAGTTCCACCCGGTCCCTCAGTATCATATCGACCACCGCTTTTCTCAAGAATGGGTAATAGTGAGGTAGCGGAAACACATTCTTGGGAAACGCTCGATGGTTTGTGAGGAATATGTTGATGCGCTCTACCCACCGCGCATTGATCACGTCCTCAGAATAGCTACTTGGATCCTCAACCGTGAGGGAATCGAGTTCAGACAGGATTGGGGAGAATATCTCCCTCTGAACTTGGTCAAATGCAAAGCCCTGCACCTTTGAAGTATTGTCTTCAGCTATTTTGCGATAGAGGTCTGCTAGATCATCGGAGCCTGGAACAGAGTACATTGCCCGCTGAAACTTAATGAGTCTGGACATCTCAGAGGCGAGTCTTCTCTCTTTTTCAAGCACTGTGAACACATGGATGAAGTTCGTACTGTCCCATGACTCTACTTCAAACCAGTCCTTGTAGTTCATGATTGTCGCGCGATAATCTTTAGGCATACGCAGCTCATGGGGGCTTGTGATGCTCCAGATATTGAAGAACACAAACGGCGGGTAGTCTACAGTCAGCTTCTCTGTGATACGATAGCTAGGGAAGCAATAGTTACCATCCAACACTATCAGGTCTGGATTGTACACTCCCTCACCTTTCTGTGAGGCATATTGAGTTGTAGACTCGGTTATCATCTCCACAGTTTGAGAAGGTGTCAATGGCTGAAACGCTCGCGACCGGACTAGGTGGAGGTTCTCAGCTAAGGGGAGATAGTATGCTGTGCCAGTCTTCTCAAGGGAAAAGGCAGTTTCAAAACCTCCACCGTTCCCAATCGTGAGATGCTGCATTGCCTGGAATAGGTCCTGATTGGTGTGATTGATGTCGATGACGAGGACTTTCAATGGTGGATCTTGTGATAATCCCCAAATGGCAAGGTTCAGGGAGATTGGAGTCTTTCCACTACCTCCCTTGTTGCTGGTGACAATCACAGTCAATGGTTTCTTCATGATAGTATCCACCCTATTATGTACTCAAGGACAGTGCCCCATCCTATGTACAGAACGACATCAGTGATGATCTGAATTATTACGACTCCGAGGAATGTTGTGAGGAGTTTCTTGATGATACCTCTAGGTGATGCAATTCGTGAAAGATCGCTCTTTGATCTTTCAAGTAGACGAATGTCTGACTTCATGTCCCTGGTAGCATCTTCGAGCTTTGCCCTCACATAACCGGGGTCTCTTGACAGGAGTGCTTCTTCAACCAAAATCATCTCGTTTCTCCATCTGGTCATGTACTCAGTAAGAGAGCCAGCGATTCGAATTCTATTTGCCTCGACCATTGTTTCGTAGCGACCGACCTCATATACTACCACCTTTATCACACTGGCCAGGACCACGAATGTTCCAAAACTCAATGCGCTGCTGATGAAGAAGCCGATGTTGAGGACTGGGCTTTCGGGGAAGAACTCCTGAAGGATTGAGAAACCAGCCAGTCCACTCAGTTTGTAGACGGCAATGAAGAAGAGTAACCTGATTGTGAGGGAAAGTCTGGAGAGGCTTAGCCTCCACCAGGAGACCGTTGGAGTACCCCCTGCACTGAATGATTTGTGGATGAACACAGAGAAAATGATCCCTCCAGTGTTCAGGATGAACATGAGTGACATGAGAAGTAGGCCGAGACCAAAAGCCACTCGGACCCAACCTGTCACTCCCATGACGCCATCGGCGACCGCTTCCATTGCGCTTTGAAGGGCGATAAAGTCCCAGTCTATGATTGCCAGTTCTATCTGCTGGATTAGCTCATTATGAGTGAGAAGATATCCAAAAAAGAACACTCCATAAAGCGCGATTGCAACAATGGACCCAACATTCACTGACATGAAAAAATTCTCAATGCGGTTGTCATGCGCGGTCCTGTGGGTCGTAACCATTCCCTATACCCCGTGGCGTGCGGCTGGTAAAAGAGTACTATTAATTGCTATTCAAGTATATTTAAGCGTTTGATGTAGGAACTTTACACTGTATATAAGTTGCTGGTGAATTTCTCCGCTTTTAGATATCAAGAAGCAATGTCAAGAGACCCCGCTGCTTGATCTTAG
>JASFEL010000076.1:0-5470 GCA_050124855.1 Candidatus Thorarchaeota archaeon
TGATAGAATATACAATTTCACCCTTTGGATTGAAAACGAGTGCTGTATTGTATATTCTATCACCCTCCCTCTCCAAGAATGAGCCAGGCACGAACCAACATTCAGTTTCCTGAGCAATCTCGGAGAGTTTCTCTGTCAAATCGTTAGGCATTGGCTCAGCGCGCTCTTTCCAATCGTCCTTTCCATACTGCTGGAGATAGAGTTCGCCAGTGAAGACTAAATCAACCCATGGATAGGTTGATCTGACCCTCCTAGTCGTTTGTTCAAGCTTGCTGAAGTTCTTGTCCTCATCGTCTGAATCTTTCCTTAGTTGGAGTCCAGCAACACCGAGACGTCTTCCCATTTTCATCATCACCTTTCTTCAATTTTCCAGTGCCTTAATCCCGTTCTCCACTGTGGTAAGGATTTTAGATACGTAATCAAGCTCCTTTTCGATGAGCTTGTAAATTTTGGATCGTTCTTTCTCAAGCCTTGCCAACGGCTTATGAATTGACATCCAATTGTAGGCATTATCAGAAAAGCTTTCCAATCGATCGACATGTTCAGAGGCAAGACTGCCAACAGGAGTACCTCTTAGTGACATTATCGAGGTATTCAGTGCTATATAGTCCTGAATCATCTCTAAGCGTGAGAGATAGTCAATATCGTCTGGTTCGGTAAATCTCCATAGCCATCCTATTGTCTTGTTGAAGAGATATGTGGTTGTGGAAAGAAATCTGTTGGCCTTTCGAAGGAGTTTCTTATCACCACTCGTTGCAATGGCTCTCAGAGTCTTTTTGAAAGCGGATTTCTTTGCAAGAATATCTCTGATTCTAAGTAATTGTAGCGTCATGTCAAAAGGACAGTCCTTCATCTTGCTATACTTGGAGAGTATTACTTCGAACCTCTCTAGAGGTGTGATTAAATCGATTGGCAACAGTTCTGCGTTGGCAATCTTGAATAACGCATTATTCATGAATTCAGCGTAGTCTTGAACGACCTTGTAGTCTAAATGATCAAGATCGTCTTTCTGCGTCTGATACAGGTGACTTGGAAAGGTTATTCCGTATATCGATGGTACTCCGGATATCTCGAAGAACCAATGGTCACTTCCGTAGCCTGGAGGGTCATAGTAATCGAATCCACGGGTAGAATTGCTTGTTGATTCTAAACTTTCCACGAACTGAAGCAAATCAGTTGTTGTCCCCATCCACTTTTGAGCAGGCTTTGGGAACCCTACGGAACTAAGATTAAGGAATGCAATTATCTTTCCGAGAGCCTTCTTGTTCTTGTCTAGATAAGCCCTGGAACCATTGCTCCAGTTGTAGAAGCCTTCAGTCCCACCGTTTTGTGCTCCGAAGAATAGGAATCTGACACTACGCCTAAGTATTCCACCCTTCTGAACATGCTCCTGGAGTAAACGAGCAATTTCCAGAATAATCGCCACAGGAGCGCAATTATCTGCAGCACCTGAGAACCAGCTATCCACATGGGTTCCAATGCAGATCTCCTGATCTGGACTTTCTTGACCCTCTATTATCACCTCTAAATTCATAGACTCTGCATCTGAAGGAGTTTCAATATTCACATCTATTTCTAATTCAACTTCACCCTTTTCAAGAAGGCTTGATAAGAAATCTCCATCTTCTTTTGAGATGCTGATGACAGGGAACTTGAGCTGTCGACCGGACTCTATTACAACTACTTTACGAAGGTCACCATCATCAGGAGAGGTAATCAGCACAGCATCAAGTCCTCGCTTGGCCGCTCGATAGTAGGTTCTCGTGGGAGAATAATAGAGTAGAGGACCCCAAGACGAGAGACCTATTGATCCGCCATCATTGGTTGCGCCATATTCAACAACGTGATTGACTCGTGTAAGAGTCCCCTTAGTCTTGAGACTCCGCGAGTAGGGAAAAGGAAAGGCCTCGATTATCCTATCGACAGGCTTCAAGACTTGAATTCTACATGATTGAGGGTTCCACCCCTGAACACTAAAAGTCATTGTTTCTATCTTATCGAATCCAAGAGCCTGAAGTCTTTCCATTACATATTCAGAAGCACGTCGTTCATTGGATGATCCAGCTATTTTATGCTCGAAGGAATGCAGTACACTCATGGTTTCTCTTATGTTGTCAATTGAGGGTTTCTCCACATCATAGCCTCCAAACACAATGAGTCTACTATAGCTGCTTGAACTCGGTCTCAAGCAGGTTCAAGACCTTCTGAGATTCTTCTTCAGTGATGCACAATGGAGGCTGTAGTCGAATTACATTCTTCTCAACCCCGCCTGTCCCAACCAGAACTCCGTGCTTTGTCATGTTCTTAGCTACTGTCTGAGTCTCGTCAACGGCAGGCTCCTTTGTGCCAAGGTCCTTCACCAGCTCAATGCCAATCATAAGCCCCCTTCCTCGCACCTCGCCGATGTGCTTATTGGACTGCTGAATCTCCTTTAGTTGCTTCATCAGCATGCTACCCATTTTCTCAGAATTCTTGACTAACCCTCCCTCATCGAGATAGATGAGATTCTCTAGTGCTACAGCGCAGCTAACAGGATTTCCCCCGAATGTCGAGAAGTGATCACCAGACTCAAGACAGTTTGCTATCTCATCTGTGGTGATGTAACCCCCAATTGGCATCCCTGCTCCCAGGCCCTTGGCCATTGTGATGATATCTGGTTTGATTCCGAACTCTTCGATCGCAAGCATCTTTCCTGTTCTTCCGAAACCGGTCTGTACCTCATCAGCAATGTAAAGGATATCGTGTTCTTTGCATATCTTTTGCACTAGGTCATGATACTCTTGGGGAGGTACAACCAAGCCGCCCTCACCCAAAATCGGCTCCACAATCATAGCAGCAACATCACCCGTAGTATGATACTTGACAATGTCCTCAACCCTTCTTGCACACTCGGTGCTACAATCTGGAAACTCAAGTGGGCATCTATAGCAATATGGCATTGGAGCATGAACAACACCAGGGGCGTTGGCAAAGGTTCCGAAACCATGCTTGTACTTGGCTTGACCTGTCAGAGTTAGGGAAAGGCTGAGTCTTCCATGGAAGGAGCCCTCCAAAGCAATGACCCCTGCGCCAGTACGACCTTGCGTAACACTATACTTCTTTGCAATCTTGACGCCGCCCTCAACAGCCTCTGCACCACTGTTACAGAAGAATGACTTCGTTAGATTGTCTGGCGTGAGTTCTGCAAGTTTCTCAGCCAAAAGGGTCTGGGGGACATTGTGATACAGCCCAGAGCAGTGAATGAGCTTGGCAAGCTGCTCCGATCCTGCCTTTACAAGTCGTTCTGGACTGTGACCTGCATTCACAACTGAGATTCCACTGATGCAATCAATATACTCTGTTCCATCAAGATCCCGTACAATGGTGTTATCTCCCTCATAGATGACTATGGGTTTGCGAGCGTAAGCGGGGACCATGTACTTGGACTCTTTCTCGATTATTTCATCTCTTTCTACCATTCAAAGACCTCTCTTCATATTCCGAGTCGAGACTGAATTCGATATAGATGCGAGCCTTCTCTCAGCTCCTGTGACTTATGGAATGAACAACAATAAGAAGAGTCCCAACACTATTGAACATCAATGAACATTCTTTCCCAAAGAAACATCATCCAGCTAAATGCTAATTCTGAGCAAGATTGTCTATGTCCTCAGATATCTCGTCCATCATTGCCGAAAGGTGATTGAGCAGCTCCTCAATCTCTGTTCCGATTCTCGCACGTTCATTCTCCAGATTCGAAAGGGAGTCATGAATTCTGAGCCAATTATAGGGATTGTCAGCCTTTGACTCAATTCTCCTTGCAGAATCTCTGTCAAAGGTAGCTATTGGTATATTTCGTATGCTCTTGATGGAACTTGTGAGATGAATATAATCTTCAATCATCTCAAGGCGGTATAGATAGTCAATACTGTAGGTTTCGATTGGACGCGTATTCCAACCAATGGTCCGATTGAACCCATTAGCTGCCTTCAGAAGTAACTTGTTAATTCTTGCCGCATCGTCATGGTCATGCTTTTGGAGTATCTTCTTGAAGGAGGATTTGAGCTTCATCAGGTTCTTTACTTTGCCAATTGAAGGCTTTAGATCGAATTCATTTCCATCCATGTTGTCATACTTTGAAAGAATTGACTCGAATCTTTCAAGCGGGATGAAGATATCCATTGGTAGTAAATCTGTGCTTGAGAGATATGAAAGAGCATTCTTCATGAACTCTGCATAGAACTGTAGTGCATCATAGTCCAAATGGTCGGGATCATCTTTCGTCGTGTGATAGAGTGGACTTGGGTGAGCTATGCCATGTTCTGATTGAACTGCTGATACACCGTATAGAGTGGGAACGCCTGATAATTCGAAGAACCAATGGTCACTACCATAGCTAGGCGGGACTTTGTATGTCAGAGATCTAGCTCTTCCGTGTTCCACAGTCAAGGATTTTGCGAATGGAAGCATTTCTCCAGTGGCAAATATGTAATCTATTGCTGGGTCAGGATATCCCGTAGAGTCTAGACTCAAGACTGCCACAGTCCTGGCAACTGATTCTTTGTTATCTCTAACATAGGCTTTTGATCCATTTAACCAGAAATAGAAATCATCCGAGCCACTTTCCTCAGCGCCATAGAAAATGAATCGAATGGTTCTCTTGGGAGGTTTGCCCGACTTGGCTTGAGCTTGGAAGACTCTAGCAAGTTCGAGCACAATGGCTGCTTGAGCACAATTATCAGCTGCTCCTTGGAACCATGAGTCATAATGTGCCCCTATGAGGACCTCTTCATTCGTTGTACCGTCACCCTCAAGAATTGCTACTACATTGTAAGACTCCAGTCTTCCTGCAACTTTGACTTCTGTATCAATTCTGACAACCACATCGCCATCATTCATCATTGAGAAGAGAGAATCTCCCTCTTCTTTGGTGATACACACAACTGGTATCTTGAGATGTCTTTCTGGAATGACAACAACCTTCAGCAGGTCGCCTTCATCTGGTGCTGCCACAATCAAACCTTCATATCCTAGTTTTGCAGCACGATAATATGTCATCCTTGGACTGAGGTAGGTATCTGGTCCCCATTCAGTGAAACCAATCATACCTTTTCCGATTGAAGATGAACTAGGGTCATCTGCATCAATTTTCCAATCAACAGGGGCAAGCAATCCTTCGACGGAGGCAGATTCCCCATATGGAAAGAGGGCAGATTCCATTTCCTTTTCCACAGGCTTGATTATTCTAACCTTACAGGATTCTGGTTCCCACCCGACCACATCGAATGGTTGCTTCTCGACTTTTTTGAAACCGAAATTGAAAAGGCAGTCATGCAGGAAGTTGGCTGCTTGAACCTCCGCTTTTGATCCTGCAACCTTCTGCCCAAAAGCACAGAGTTGTTCGACTGTCTTTCTTATCTTTGAGATAGATGTCTTTTCAATCATATACAGATCTCCAACAACCTATTTTTTACAAAGCTCACTCTGAATG
>JASFEL010000077.1:0-5457 GCA_050124855.1 Candidatus Thorarchaeota archaeon
GGAGTTGGAGGTCAAGGCAATCTTGTATGCGGTAGAATCCTTTCCGAGGCAGCTCTGCAAATTCACCTTCGGCCTGTCGCCGGTGAAACCTTTGGGGCTTCTCGGAGAGGCGGTGCCGTCCTTACTCATCTTCGCATCAGCAATCGTGACAGAGGACCATTGATACCCAAAGGTAGTGCCGATCTTCTTCTGGGAATGGAGCCGCTTGAGGCTCTGAGAGCATCTATAGAATATGCTGGTCAGCAGACTGTAGTAGTCATCAGCACTCTAATTGTTGAAACACCAGCGTCGCTATCAGATGCTGACGAATATCCACCAATAGACAACATTGTCAAATCGCTTCGATCCATATGTGGAGAGGTAATAGTGCTTAATCCAGTAGATTCGCTGGAGAATTCAGGGGGCTTGCGGCTGCTGAACTCCTACATGCTGGGAGCTATGTCAGTCTTAAAGGAGGTCCCTCTGAGTAAGGATGATATACGAAGCGCCATTGCTAGGACTCTTCGAAACCCAGAATTGAATCTAGCAGCATTTGATGCAGGGGCTGCAGATGCACTCAAGTTGTCACGCTAAGACTATGCGCCGGCCTTCTTCGCCTCAGTGGCTTTCCGTGCGTCTCGCCACATCTGCTCTGCCAATACAGTGAACATGTCTGCGACACCCTCACCAGTTTTTGCTGAAGACTCCATGTAGAGGAAGCCTTGATCCTCAGCCCAACGCTTGGCCTCAGCTGATGGAACTGCTCTGTCTGGTAAGTCGGTCTTGTTGCCCACCACAACGATTGGCGTACGCACGCCGATTGACTCATCGGCCTCCTTTACCCACTTGGAGAGTTCAGTGAACGAACGTCTTCTCGTGACGTCAAAGACCAGAATTATTCCCGCAGCACCACTGTAGTACATCTTACGCACAGCTTTGAATCTGGCTTGGCCTGCGACGTCCCAGCACTGAAGCTTAATGCCTACAGCATATTCCGGCTCTGGGGGTGATATGTGAGTGAGTTTCACTGCGAATTGAGATCCAATCGTCGTCTTGTAGTCTCGCTCGAAGACGCCTGTGACGTAACGATTCACTAAAGTCGTCTTCCCGACTGCACCTTCTCCCGTGACCATAACTTTGAACAAATACGTGTAGCTGTCACTGGGTGCACCAGGTCGTGGGGGCTTTGGTGTTCGTGCCCTCATCTCAGTCACTAAAGCACTCTCATCTGCGACCTCTTCAACAGATACAGGCTCAGCTACTACTGGGGCAGCCTCTTCCATCACGGCTGCAACTTCTTCCACCTCAGACATGACAGGAGTGCCAGCTTCTTCAACACCAAACAGCTTGTCGAGCAGCTCTTCAGCTTCTTTCAACGATTCGTCCCCACTCTCTGTGGAGGTCATTTTGAGAATCTCTGCAGCCTTAGCTTTCTCAACTTCGCCGAAGCCAGTGCTGTCAGCAGGAGCATAATCTGTCAAATCATCGACAATGGCCGATGCAGGACTTGGCAATGAAACCGATGGCATAGCAGCTGGAGCCGCTACAGCAGCACCCTTCTCGACAAGGACTGCAGTTTCGGGAGTGGTAATCTGTTTGACTTGACCTGTAGCATCTGTCCACATCAAGACTATAGGCCTAATGATGACAGTTCCCTCAGTTGTTGGCACCAAGTCCAACTCAATTGTCTTGGTCTCGCCAGGATTGAGGTCAAATTTGAGCTGGTTATCTTCGACCTTTAAGTTGTCTTTGGGGAACCAGTAGACCTTTCCTGTGACACCATTAATCGGCACATTTGTTATGTTTGCAACAGTGACCTTGCCTAGTAGGTGAGTGCCAGTCTTTGCCTGCGTGTCAATCTCGAACTTGGGAATTAGTTGGTAGAGGCCCTGAAGCACTTTCAAAGGACCGTTTGAGATACCCACTAAGACCTCCTTTCGGTCGTCGCCGCCTGCGTCTCCAACGCTAATTGCGAGAATCTTCTCACCAATGTTCACACTGGCAAGTTCCTGAAGCTCGGCCATGTGTAGGTTGTAGAAATTGACTTTATAGTCAGAAGTAGCAACAATCAGCTCATCCATGTGATCTGCATTGATCTCCTCCATCACCACAGAGAGCGCGTTCACTCCTTCCAGTTTGGTGAAGAGGTCTAGCTTGCTCTCTTCGTTGCGATAGACTCTGACTGTACCATCTCGTGTGACAACGCCCAGTTCCATTTTCCGATCACCCAAGATGTCTCCAGCCCTAACTGAGATTATGGGGCTCGCGAGTTGAATTACTTCGATTTCGTCAATGCTGTGGTCTCTCACTTTGAACACTCTGAGAGAACCATCGATATTGCCAGTCACGAACTCATCAATTTCATCACCAATGACATCGCAGATTCCAATCGTGATTGGCATATTCGCAAGCTGATGTTTGGCATACTCTGTGATTTTGTCATCAGCATCCATCTGGAACACTCGAAGTGACGAGTCACTTCCTGCTACAATTATCTCGTTCTTCTCGTCACCTGTGACATCCGTCACCATAACGGTAGTGATGAACCTATCAATAGGATACTCGGCCAGGATCTCAAGCTGCCCGCTAGCTGCAAACCTATAGACCTGCAGAGTGCCAGACTCACCAGGAATGTCTCCTGGAGCCAGACTGCGGCCAACGACTATCTCCATTCGGCCATCGTTGTTTGCGTCTGCAATCTTGAGTGATAGAATACTACCCTCTAGGTCCTTTTGTGCAAGGAACCTAATCTCGGCAGTACTTCCATCATATAACCTGAGGACACCATCACGGTCTCCAGTACATAGCTCTGAGGTTCCAGATCCTGTGACGTCACCCATATCAATTGCAGTGGTGCTCTTGTCATCCTCAATCTCGAAGAGAACTCTGGGCGTATTCAATTTGAGATACCATCCGGTACGAAAACAACACCATCTAGACCTTTAACTAAGTGTCTAGTGGGTCGTTCTAATAGTTCTTTGAGGGCGCACGGCCTTTTTGTACTTTGTTGGGTCAGTCTCTAGTCTTGTAGGCGGAATGCACAAAATGACATAGTTATTTAACCATAGGCCATAATGAAGTATCTTGGTGACACCTTGCCTACGCTCTCAGTTCGTAATATTGTGAAGGCCTATCCAAATGGCGAAGGCGGAAAGACTAGAGTTCTAGATGGAATTTCGTTTGAAGTAAAAGATGGAGAATTCTTGAGCCTCCTGGGGCCGTCGGGCTGCGGCAAGACAACCCTCCTGAAGATAATCGCAGGCCTTCTTGAGCCTGACGAGGGAGAAGTTGCGATAGATGATGTTCCTGTGGGCCCAGGCCACAATAGAGTAGGCTTCATTTTTCAGCAGGAATCACTCTTCCCTTGGAGAACCGTGCGTGAGAACATCGAATATGGGTTGGAAATCACTGGTTCTGATCTCTCAAAGAGACATGCATTGTCTGACGAAATAATCGGAATTGTGGGAATGGAAGGACTTGAAGACAACCTTCCACACGAGATATCTGGAGGTCAAGCACGACGGGCTGAAATGGCACGGAGTCTGATAATCAAGCCAGATATTCTTGTAGCTGATGAAGCGTTATCCAATCTAGATGCACAAACAAGAAATCACCTTCAGGCAGAATTCCTGAGGATTACTGAAGAAACCGGCTCAACTGTTCTGTTTGTATCACACAACGTAGATGAGGCAGTCTTCATGTCTGATCGAATACTTGTGATGAGCAACATTCCCTCACGGATAATCGCTGAATATGTTGTTGATCTTCCCAGACCACGTAATAGGACATCTCCTGAGAGCCTTGAGTATCGCGCAAGAATACTAGAAGTCCTCAGGGTCGAACAAGAGAAGGCGATGAGTCGCTACGCTAGACAGAAACCCCCTGTCGCCACCTAAGCAGCCTCCGTTCAATCAATAGTAGAGAGAAGCTGACCGCGAATCCGATAAGACCAATGACTAGCATGCTTGAGATGACAGCACCGGTCCAGCCAACCTGTTGCATCGTCCATATCAGATAACCCAAACCCTTGTTGCTTCCTATCATCTCAGCAGCCACAAGACACATCCACCCAATCCCAAATCCAATTCGCATCCCAGCAAAGACCTCTGGTGCTGCTGACGGAATTACCACTGAACCCAATATCTTCGATTCGGATGCTCCGAAAGTCTTAGCCACGTCAACGTGAACAGGTTCAGTTCTTTTCACTCCAGTGGTTGTATTGATGAGGATTGGGAAGAAGGCTCCGACCCAGATTATGAAGATTTGAGAGTACAGAAGACTGGCGAAAATTAGGAGCGAGAGTGGAATCCAAGCAATAGGTGGTATTGGCCTCATTGCCTCAACAACTGGTCCAAAGATAGAATCAACCACTCTATACCTACCAATCGCAATTCCAAGGGGTATGGCTGTGATTGCTGCTACACAGAATCCCAATGTGACGATGAACACGCTCTGCGCGACGTGGTCTATCAGAAGAAAACCACTGCTGTCACCTTCAGTGGACAATCTAATGAAAGCATCAATAACCTCTAGCATGGTGCTCCTCGAGAAGAATGCAATGATGACCCAGAGTAGTACAAGAATTATTCCTGCTAGTAACCATCTGATAACAGGGGATTCCGATATCTTTGTGTAACTAAATTGGTCATTCCGAGCTTGATTGGAATCCTCTGAAGTCTGTGCAGGTGATGTCATCATCTAAGAAGACTCAGCTGTTTGATTTTCTTTTGATTCTACCGTTTTCTGAACACTAGGTATTGGCTACGAAGGTGGTATTGATGAAACCATCCAAGAAGCCACTGATGTCAGCCGGAATCTTATCGGGAAGTATCTGGTCTTGGTCTAACAAATAGTCCAGGTACATCTGGATTCCAGTTCGATTAACGTTATAGTCATAGATAATCCGGCTGAATGCGGTTTCAACTGCAGACAAAGCATCTTCCATCTCAAGCCATGTAGCCGCAATCGAGATGGCCTCAGTGGGATTATTGACAATCCACTCCTGAGCACGAACATGTATGTCAATTATTGTCTGGACAATGTCGGGGCGAGCATTGAGAAACGTGTTCGATGATGCTACAACACAACAGGGATGCCGAGGCCAGATCTCACCAGAGAGGACGAGAGGTACCGCGAGATTGTCATACTCGGCCCTTGCATTGAAGGGTTCCCACGCAACAAAGGCAGGAGCCTCCTCCGAAAGGGAGTCAGCCATTAGTGCCGGAGTGGCTGTGTACAGAATTGTTACATTAGAAGAGCTTAATCCCGACTGATTGAGAGCCAGTCGGAGTAGGAAGGCCTGCACAGTAGAGGGCCCAGGTACATACACAGACTTTCTAGTGAGATTCGCAACATGTGTTATTGTACCAGCGTCATAGTCTGCTTTTCGGGCCATGATTGCCGAGCCCTCAAGATTGGCTGCTGCTAGAACTGTGATCATTATCTCTTGGTTTAGCCTCTTGGTCAAAGCAGGCGCAG